>CAVEKJ010000215.1:0-4089 GCA_963616205.1 Prevotella sp. | reverse complement strand
TTTCTTGGCAATCTCGTAGCCTACCAGATCATCGATCTTCACATGCGCGATCCTTGTGATCGGCTGCATCTCTACTTTTCCATTTTCGTCATGACCAATACGGAATGCTTTGTGAAGGCCAAGCTTGCCAACACCGAAATCTTTGTAAAAGGATACCATATCGTCCATGAATTCTTCTGTTGTGGCAGCTGCTGCCAGGGTTTTGCTCATCTGGCAGATACGGTCGCGGATCCTTGTATTAAAGAGCTTGCTGTTCTCATCCGGTGTCTGGTAATCACAGATCACTTTGCAGCATGCAGTTCCGAATACTTTATCAAATACTGTGATGTCAAAATCGTACAGTTCCTTGAAAATCTGGAAATCGTTTTTCGCCAGGTCATTGATGCTTCCCTTGATGGCTCCACGGATCTCGCTTGCCATGCTGAAGGCATTCTCATGATTTACCAGAAGGAATGTAAGATATGTATGCCAGATATTTCCGGAAAATCCATACATTCCTGCCAGTTCTACCAGTCCGTTGATGCTTTTGAAAAACTGATCTTCTTTTGCCTTGAGAGCTTCTTCATCAGATTCATAGAGATTGATAAGCTCTGCCATATTGTTCAGTATCTCACCGTCTGAAAAATTACGGTAAAGGATACATTCCTGAATTCTTGCTAACATAATAAATAAAACTCCTCTGTATCTTAATAATTTCCAAGAACACGGAGAACATTCGCCTCCGCCTCGATTCCTCTTAATGCATTTTCCACTGCGCTTTCCCCAAGTCTGCCCGTGAAATCCACAAAGAAACGGTATTCCCAGGATTTTCCGGGGATCGGACGGGACTCGATCTTGGTCATGTTCAGCCCGTTGTAGATGATGTGGGAAAGCATGTTATAAAGAGTTCCGCTCTCATGAGGCAGCTCAAAACAGATACTGATCTTTCCGGCTTTTTCCTCGTATTCCGGCTTCCGGCTTACAATGATGAAACGTGTGGAATTTGCTTTTTCCCGGCAGATGTTTTCCGCAAGGACTTTAAGGCCGAATACTTCACCTGCCTCACGGCTTGCGATAGCTGCCATGCTCTTATCTCCCACTTCGCTGACCTTTTTGGCAGCGCCTGCGGTGTTTTCCACTTCTTTCTTTTTCCAGGCCGAGTGCTCTTCCAGAAATGCCTTGCACTGTGCAAGTCCCTGGGGATGGGAGCAGACCTCACGGATATCTCCAAGTTCTGCATCCGGCAGTCCAAGAAGCACATGGTCTACGCGGATGATCTGCTCGCCTACGATATAAAGTTTGTACTCCATGAGAAGATCGTAGATATCAGCCACGATACCTGCGGTGGAATTCTCGATAGGAAGTACGGCATAATCAGCCTTACCATGGGTTACATCTTCCATGGCTGTACGCCAGGTTTTTACGTGGTAGCTTTCGATATTTTTGCCAAAGTACTGGCACATGGCCGCATAGCTGTAAGCGCCTTCTACTCCCTGGAAAACAACGGTGGCATTCTCAAGGGGTACATGTTTTACGGTTGTAAAATTACGCTCGCCGTAGATTCCGTGCTGAGTAAGCAGCTGATACTGTCTTTTTCGGCTGATGGCCATGATCTGGCGGAAAAGTTCCTGTACACCAAGGCTGTTGAAATCTCCGTGGGCCTTGTTTTTCAGAGTATGGATCTTATCGCTCTCACGCTTGGGGTCCAGTACCTGCTTGCCTGTTTTTATCTTATATTCAGCGACTTCCTCGCTCACCTTCATTCGTTTTTCAAAGAGGCGTACGATCTCGCTGTCGATCTCATCGATCTCGTCTCTGTATCTTTCCAAATCTGTCATTAATTTCCTCCGTTATGTTTCCTGATGATTTCTGTAAGATCCCCCAAAAATGCAAGGGATCCAAAAGCAATGATCACATCTTCTTTTCCTGCCAGATGATAGGCCTCTGCCACAGCAGATTCAATGTTGTCAAAAGGCCTTACATCGGAATGGAATTCCCGCACCGCATCTGCCAGCTCTTCCGGGGTCAGTGCCCTGGGGTTACCCGGTACTGCAATAGTCAGGATGGTATCTGCATATTTTTCTGTTTTCTGGATGACTTTGCGGTAGTCTTTGTCACGGAACATTCCCATGATGTAGATGATCCTTTTTCCTTTAAAATACCGCTCAATGGATGCTGCCAGCATGTCGGCGGCTGCCGGGTTATGGGCTCCGTCTACCACAAAATCCGGGTTTGTTCCAAGCAGTGCGAATCTTCCCGGCCAGGTGGTGCGTTCCAGGCCATCCTGTCTCTGTTCCAGGGTTGTAGGATATCCCTGTTCATTCAGGATTTCCAGCGCCCGAAGTGCTGCCACCGCGTTTTCTTTCTGGTAGGCACCTGCCAGGGAAATGGAATATTTTTCCCCCTTATAAAGGAAGGTCTGTCCGGTTACGGATGCTTCCAGAACTTCGGCGCTGTCACGGTCGGCTACTTCGTATGGTACATTTTGTTCTTCGCATACTCTTCGTATGACCGCTTCTGCTTCCGGCTGCTGTTTTACCGTTACCATATGGCTGTCCGGTTTGATGATGCCGGCCTTTTTTTCTGCTATCTCGCCAAGGGTATTTCCAAGAAATGCCGTATGATCCATACTGATGGATACCAGAATAGAAAGAACTGTGGTACGGATAATGTTGGTGGCATCCAGATCGCCGCCCATACCAACTTCCATTAATACAAGATCGCATTTCTCATCCTGAAAATAAAGAAATGCGGCTGCTGTCTCAATCTCAAATACTGACGGATGCGGTTTGCCCTCTTTTACGATCTCGTCGATCACTTCCGCAATCCTTGTCACATATGCTGCAAATTTCTCTCTGCTGACAGGCTCTCCGCCCACTTCCATCCTCTCTCTGTAGGAATAGACAGCCGGGGAAATATATCTGCCCACACGGTAGCCTGCGCCTGATAAAGCGGAATACAGATATGCGATCACAGACCCTTTTCCGTTGGTTCCCGCTACATGAACGTATTTCAGCTCATCCTGGGGATTTCCAAGCCGCCTCATCAGCTCCCTCATATTTTCCAGTCCCAGAACAATGCCTTTTTTCTGTTCTGCGGCTCTGATGTAGGCGCGACTTTCTTCATAATTCATCGTCTGTTTTCTCCTTCCGCATGTGTTGAAAATCCATTACTGCGTTTGTCAGTTTTCGCAGTAATAATTTCGTTCATTATAACCCACGTGCATATTTTTTTCAAGGCAGGGGAGACTATTAAAAGCGCTTTTCCACGTTAAATGTTTGTAAAGTTAAAATGCCTTTTTCTACTTTCCGGAAAGGGCTGGATCTTTGCTGATGAGAAGGAGCTTTAAGATGCAAAAGAAGGATTTTTTTCTGTGTGGTTTTACAGGCTGGTGCCTGGAGGTTTTCTGGACCGGCCTGCATTCTCTTGTGGCCGGTCATTTTACCATGATGGGCAAAACCTCTCTTCTGATGTTCCCGGTTTATGGCCTTGCCGCCCTGATCCGGCCGGCTTACTGTAAGCTTAAACGTTTTCCGGTTATGGTACGGGGAATTTTTTACAGCTGCGGGATTTTTTTCGTAGAATTTTTAAGCGGTTCTTTTTTTCAGAAACTTCATATCTGTCCCTGGGATTATTCGGGTGTTCCGCTTCAGTATAAAGGGGTGATCCGGCTGGACTATGCTCCTTTATGGTTTTTGACCGGTCTCTTTTTTGAGTGGCTTCTTCGACAAAATCCTCGGAAAGCATCTTGAAAATCTCTCCGTTATATTATATGATAACTGGAAGGAATCTGATTTCCAGTAAATAATTGGAGGTACAACATGAGACATTTAATGAGTCCGTTGGATTTCTCGGTTGAAGAGCTTGAGAAGCTTCTGAATCTCGCTGATGACATCGGGAAAAATCCCAAAAAGTACGCGCATACCTGTGATGATAAAAGGCTTGCGACACTGTTTTACGAACCAAGTACACGTACACGTTTAAGTTTTGAGGCAGCCATGATGAATCTTGGAGGAAAGGTTCTTGGTTTTTCTTCCGCTGATTCCAGCTCCGCTTCCAAAGGCGAGAGTGTTGCCGATACCATTCGCGTTGTTTCCTGCTATGCAGATA
>CAVEKJ010000214.1:0-4113 GCA_963616205.1 Prevotella sp. | reverse complement strand
AATATCAGCGAAAGAAAAAAGCTGCCATATCGTTGGAGACACAGAAAACTCCGCTGACGTAACAGCTTCTTTCTGAAGGAACCTGTGTACGCTGATCCACAGATTTCTTCATGGGTGTAATTATTAACTTTATGTGATGAGTTTTTTAGTTCCGTTCCTGTATGATACGGATATTCGCATATCCTGAGGTGGCTGTTTACAGGTTAAGAACTATTATGGCTATATGATAGCATGGCCATATTCATTTGTAAAATTAATATTTGATGTTTATAATATAGAACTTTTTAATATTGATCCGGTGGATAAAAACATTCGCCACCTGATTCAGGTCAAGCGGATACTCACAATCCACGGTCAAAATATTGTTTTTCTATAAAACTGTATAACCTCTGGATTTCAGGCAGGCTCTCACTTCCATGGTGTCCTCCGTGTGGAAGACCATGATCGGCTTGCCGGAATCACGGTTAAAAGAGAGGTACAGATAATCCACGCTTACATTGCTGTCTTTCAGGGTAAGAAGCAGATCATTTAAATTTCCGGTCTTATCTTCGACTTCCACTCCGATCACGTCGATCACATGGCAGAGATATCCGGCAGCGATCAGTGCTTCCTTCGCCTTATCCGGGTCAGAAACCACCATTCGCACGATTCCGTACTCTGCACTGTCGTTGGTTACAGATCCAAGGATGTTGATATCCTCTTCCTTCAGGATCCCGGTAATATTCTGCATAACACCTTTTTTATTTTCTGCGTAGATGGATAACTGTTTCAGCATGATAAAATCCTCTCTTTCCTCTGTGATGTGTTTTGCTGTTTTGATCTTATGATAAATCTTCGCACATCTTATCGGGTATGTCAACCGGACTAAGCCAGACATTCACCGCACATGTGCATGCAGATATTTTTCCCTCGTGGCCAGCCCACCCCGGATATGCCTCTCCTGCTTGTTTACGTCAAGAACCTTCCTCACCTCAACAGCCAGAGCCGGATTGATCACTTTCAGGCGTTCTACGCAATCCTTATGTACCGTACTCTTACTGATCCCGAATTTCTTCGCCGCCTGCCGCACCGTAGCCTTTGTTTCCACAATATATTCTGCGATCTCAACTGCACGTTCCTCTATATAATCCTTCACTGCCAAGCCCCCGAAGACGCTTTTTTACAGTGTATGCAGGCGGAGGGTGGGGTATGTACCCGTGTTTATCTATCTATACAGATCTACTTTTTTATTAGTTGAGGGATATCATCTAATATATTTACAATATTACTTGTACCAGTTTTATAGTTCTTTTCGGAAAGTTTTTTTTCAACATTGTTAATTTCTTTTTTTATTTTAAAGCTTGCCGCTTCCTTTTTCTTCTGACTATCATTTATACTGTGTCCCAAATACACCTGTTCTACATCTTTACAAAACCAGACAAATTCTGCTTCATGGTCGTCACAGTATTTTCTAGCCTTTTCCAAAAATTTCGAATCATCCGGATTATTAATATACTCATCACAGTCAAAACAATAAATTACTTTTGATTCATTTGTTTTTGACGTTGCACGATACTGCGAAATATAACTCTTTATTTCTTTTTCCTTTTTATTACTGCTGTAATTCCCTTTTCCATCCATATACACAACACTTAGTTTGACTTTTGTACGGTCATATGAATAAAAATGTTCTATCGTTTCTTTGATATAAATCCAATCTGAATTACATTTTTTATTCGTTTCAACAACAAATATCAACTGCAGTCCCACTATTCACCCTCCTCATCAGACCCAAAAACTCCTATAAAATCAATAGAATCTACATTGAAAGGTGACCCTTCTATCATACCATTCCGATAAAGTTTAGAAGGAGAATAATTTCCATTTGTAGTCCAGGAATAAATTTTATGATCTTCAGACAAAAAATCAATTGATTTCTTATGTTGTTTCAAAATATCCATAGGCCCAACATTGTGTGTTGTAAAGCAAAGCTGTCCTTCCCCATACTCCATCAAATACTCCAACAACGCACACAGATAAACATCATGAAGGTTAGAATCAAGCTCATCAATAAAAACAATACTGCCACGTACCATTTCATTTAAATACGCAAATAATTTAATGAGTTTTTTTATACCCGTACTTTCAAATTCTGCATGAATTTTATATCCTTCATACACCATTATCAGATCGCAGATCCATATGTTATCTTTTTCTTTTCTGTCAATTTCAATATTTTGCAGATCCGATTTGAAAATACGTAAAAATTCACACAGCCTATTAACCGTTTTTTCAAAATGTAAATATGAAGATTCAGGAACATAGTTTTGGGTAATCTTTAAGACTTTAAGATGATCACTATCCATTTCCAGTAAACTATTTATCCATTCATCATCTTCTGTTTCATGTTTTCCATCATTATAATATTCCATGGAATTTCTAGTAACATATTCTCGATGATCGTCAGACTCATCTATATACACATGCAATTTCATACCCAAAATATTGAGTATAAGAAGGCTATTCCAAACAAAACTTCTTTCCTGTTTATCTGCTTTTAATGAAGGAAGTAAAAATCTTTCATAAAATAGCGAACACATAGATGACATTGACAATAAGTTCATTGTTTTAGTTATAATCTCATCCTCTATTTTCTCCTGGTCATAAAGGAATCTTACGGTTCCATCAATTATTTCATAAACGGAGGCCATTGCTTCACTTCTTGAGGTTGCATTTTTAACAGTTAATTTTTCATAAGAAATGTTGTATTTTCCTGTAATATTTTTAGACAGTATTATATTATACTTAAAATACAAGATATTTCCCGGAACCTTTACTATATATTCTGCTGTTATATCCAATTTGCTTAATTTCTTATTAATCATTTCATCAAGATTTTTCTGAGCAACTGGATTAGCCAAATACCCCGGATTAGTCAAAAGATTTCTCAATATTTCAACAGAAGTTACAATACCAGATTTACCTGAACCATTCATCCCATAAATACCCTTAATATTGTAATCCTGAGTGTCCGGCTCTTTTGAGATTGTCTTTTTATAAAAAGACAACGAAACCGTCTGATCCAGGGTTTTTATTCCTTTTACTGAATAATTCACTAAATAAACATCCTTCATTTTATGCACCTCCTGTTTTATTTATAGTATACCATCTTGTTTTGCAATTATAAATACATTTTGTATTTTTTTGCATTATATTTTTTCGTATTCTGGAAATAAACTTATTGTTCTCTCTATCTCTTTATTTAATTCATATAACCATTTGCCTTTAAGCTCTCTATTATCACTCTCCCCGATAAACCACAGCAACCGCAACAATATCTGCACAAAATACAAACTGCCGTATGTTAACTGACAATGAATTTTTTATCCACATTCATCTCCAGTCGCCATACGGCAGCTTTCTTTCTCATTATAGTTTTTATTCTTCAGATTTTTTTGACTGCTTATAAAGCACAAGACAGACAACCACAAACACGGCAGTAACCACTACTGTAAGCGGGAGGATCATGGAAGATTCCGCTCCAAGCAGAAGACCGAATCCCTGTCTCAGTGTCAGGATACCAAAGATGGAAAAAATGAAAAATGCAACGGTATTGAGGATTCCTTCTGGTGCTTTGCTCTTCAGAAGATAGCCGATCAGAAGACCAATTACATCTGCGGCAAAAAGTCCCAGGGAACAGGCAAGCCATACCACAACTGCCGCGCTTAAACCTTCATTTGCTCCAAATGTAATAGCGGTAAGCTGTGTCTTATCACCAAGCTCTGCAACAAAAAATGTACAAAATACAGACAGCGGTGCAAATTTGATCTTACGATCTTTTACATCCTCTTCCTCGTCATCGTCACCTTTCAGCGTTGTTGCCGCAAAAAACAGGAACGCCGCACCCGCGATCAGACGGATCAGCCAGGTCGGAACCACGGTACTGACAAGACCTCCGGCAAGCACTGCCAGTCCGTTCAGCACCAGGATCGCAATACCCGTTCCCAGCAGGATATCTTTCAACTTGAACTTGGAAGTCATCGCCACCAGCATCAGCTGTGTTTTGTCACCCATTTCCGCAATGAACTGGGTAAAAAGCACTTTCATAAATAACAGCATTTTTCTTCTCCTTTG
>CAVEKJ010000213.1:0-4121 GCA_963616205.1 Prevotella sp. | reverse complement strand
CCCAGAGTACGTGGCCGAAACCGATCAGAGGAACCGAAGCACCTGCCCCCGCAAAATCAACCAGAGGCTTATAAATGCCCACGGCACTTAAAACGGCACCACTGCATACCAGAAGCACCATCACACGGCCGGGCATCAGTTTGGTTTTGTCCAGAAGGATCTGGATCAGGACACAGATCAGGCCGCCCACCCAGAATGCATTGAAATAATCCATGATCACACCTCCATATGCTCAATGACAACTCCGTGGGCAATGCCCGGAATGCTGTCGCCTTCGTTGAAACTTACCTTGGAAAGAAGGGCTCCTGTTGGCACAAAAAGAATCCGCTTCCATTCCCCGGATACGACTTTTGGGAGGATATAAGAGGCAAGCACAGCTGCCGAACAGCCGCAGCCGCTTCCTCCGGCGTGGGTATCCTGGGATGGGTTGTCGTAGATCAGAATGCCGCAGTCTTTGTGGATGGATGAGAGCGAAATGTTCTGTTCCTCCAGGAGATCCAGGAGGATCTTTTGCCCGATGATGCCAAGGTCTCCGGTAAAAACAGCGTCGTAATCGGAGGGCTGGCGTCCAAAATCGGAGAAGTTCCGGGCAATGGTATCACAGGCAGCAGGAGCCATACAGCCGCCCATATTCATAGAATCTTTGAGGCCGTAATCCATGACCCTGCCTGCAGTGAGTCCGGTGACTGCGGCGCAGCCTCTGTCGGAACGGAGAGGAGATTTTTTCCCGGGAGGAGTGGTGCTTAGGATGCAGGCACCGCTTCCGGTTACGGTCCAGGTGGCAGAAAAAGGCCGCTGGTTTCCGTATCCCAGTGGAAAACGAAATTCTTTTTCCGCACTGGCAAAATGACTGGAGGTGGCGCATAAGACCCGTGTGCCAAAACCGGCAGTCAGCGCCAGGCAGCCCAGGGAAAGAGATTCGCCCATGGTGGAGCAGGCACCGTAGAGGCCGTAAAAAGGAATCCCAAGTCCGGCGGAGCCAAAACAGGTTGCGGCGGTCTGGGCCAGGAGGTCACCGGCGAACATCAGATGGATATCGTCAGGGGTGAGCCCTGCCCGGTTCATGGCCAGAGTGGCAGTTTCTTTCTGGAGGGTGCTTTCCGCAGATTCCCAGGTATCGCAGCCGAACATGGAATCTTCACATATGAGATCAAAAAAATCTCCGAGAGGCCCCTCCCCCTCTTTCTGGCTCACGATGGATGCGGCACTTTCGATATATAAAGGCTTGGAAAAAGCAATGCTTGCAGCGCCAAGACGAAGATTTCTGTTCATGAAATCACCTCCAGGATTTTTAAGATATAGTAGATCACGCCGAGGCCCCAGGCACTTAAGATTCCATACAGGATCACAGGCCCGGCGATCGTGAAAATCTTACATCCGATCCCGAAGACCTGACCTTCTGCACGGAATTCAATGGCGGATGCGGCAACAGAATTGGCAAAGCCGGTAATGGGAACAAGGCTTCCGGCACCACCAAATTTACCGATCCTGGGGTAAATCCCAAACCCGGTGAGAATAACACTTAAAAGAATGAGGAGTACAGAACACCAGGTTCTGGCATCGGAGATGTCTGCACCAAGAGCCTGAGCCGTGTTGATGATGAGCTGGCCAAGAAGACAGATCAGGCCGCCGGTAAGAAAAGCTTTTGCCATATTCAGAGGCAGACTGTGTGTGGGAGTAAGCTGTTTGACATATTGTTCGTATTCTTTTTCGTCGATATTACGCATGTGAAAAATCCTTTCATAAGATAATAAAATAGAATGGGAAGCTACATCCAGCCCATGGCATAATAAAAGAGAGAACCTAAAGTTTTGCCGGCTGCAATGGAAATGATCACAAGGGAGAGTCCCTGGGTAAATTTCAGACGCCTTGCAAAAACAGGGAAAACTTTTGCGATTTCAGCCAGCGCCAGGATCCAGCCACCCAGGAAGATCCCGAAAAATATGCCACAGACAGCCAGAAAAAAAGGACCCAGTGGGATTCGCACAGGAAAGAGGGTGACGACGGTTCCGGTAACTGTTCCCAGAAGGGACATATCCTCATATAAAAGAATATTATCAGCGGTGTGGGTGATACCTGCATAGCGGGGAACAATGGAAAGTCCGATCAGCAGTCCGGAAACTCCTCCGGCTACGATCATGCCGGCACAGAATCCGGTGAAACCTAAGAGCAGCTGCTGAAGCATGGGGGGAACCTCCTTTACGGTTTTTATAGGAGTAGTATGAGAAAATATAAAATTTTTATGCGAAAATCTTAAAAAATAAGAATATCTGTACATTTTCAGACTTAGATAGTATAATAAAAAAGGCTATGGACAGCGGCGAAGAGGCGCTGTCTTTCTCAACCAAAAGAAAAAACAGTGTCAGGAGGACGGATATGCAGGATGCTTTTTCACGGATGGAATTGCTCGTTGGAAATACAGGTGTAAAAAAACTCAGCAGGGCGAAGATCGCAATATTCGGTCTTGGCGGAGCCGGAGCGCAGGCTGCGGAAGCACTTGCACGCTGCGGAGTGGGAAGCCTGACACTGATCGACCATAAAAAGATCACACTGACCGATATCGGGAGTCAGATCCTGGCGATCCATTCTACTCTGGGACTGAGCAAAGTGGAAGCTGCCAAGAAGCGGATCCGTGATATTGATGAGAATATTCTTGTGCATACTTACGAAACCTTTTATAATGAGGAAACTGCGGGAATGTTTGATCTGCGTTCTTTTGATTATATTGTGGATGCCATGGGGACTGTTTCGTCCAAACTCATCCTGATCAGCAGAGCGGTGGAAGCACATGTACCTGTGATTTCCTGCATGGATATAGGAAATAAGATCGATCCTTCCAGACTGGAAGTAACGGATATTGGCAGAACTACGGTATGCCCGGTAACGAAACTGATAAAAACAGAACTGCGCAAACGGGGAATACGAAAGCTTAAAGTGTTGTATTCCAGAGAGACTCCGGTAAAGACAAAACTCTTTCGGAGGAACCGGACTGTGATAAAGCAGCCGATGGGCGGAAATATCTCTTTCGTGATGGGAACGGCAGGGTATCTGCTTGCCGGAGAAGTTGTTCGTGATATACTGGCTGCGTGAAAGATTTTGCACGGCTGACAGAGAAGAAACAGGTGGAAATAAAACAGAAAGACTGAGGAACAGAAAAAGTGAATTCAGAGATCAGAAAAATGTTCTGCGATCTTCTTGGGGAGGATCGTGTTTTTACAGAAGAAGCAATGAGTCAGCACACAACCTTTAAGATCGGAGGCCCGGCGGATTATTTCCTGGTACCGGATAAAGGAGAAGATGTGGGGCAGATCATAAAGATCTGCCGGAAAGCAGAAATTCCGTATTTTATCCTTGGAAACGGAAGCAATCTTCTTGTCGGTGACGGTGGATACCGCGGTGCAGTGGTACAGATCTATAAGAATATGTCTTCTGTTACAGTAGAAGGAACGGAGATCACGGCACAGGCAGGTACGCTTCTTTCGGCTGTGGCAGCAGCTGCCAAAAATGCCTCTCTTACAGGATTTGAGTTTGCGGGAGGGATCCCGGGAACCATCGGAGGCGCGGTTGTGATGAATGCAGGGGCCTATGGTGGAGAGATGAAGGATGTGCTTACAGAAGTGACCGTGATGAACCGAGAGGGTGATATTTTTACCCTTCCAGCAGAGAAACTGGAGCTGGGATATCGTACCAGTATCATCAAGACTGCCGGTTACATTGTGCTGGAAGCAAAAATCCGTCTGAAAGAGGGAAATCCGGAAGTGATCCGTGAGACCATGAAAGACCTGACGATCCGGCGTACCACCAAGCAGCCGCTGGAATATCCAAGCGCAGGAAGTACTTTTAAGAGACCGGAGGGATATTTTGCAGGCAAACTGATCATGGACAGCGGCCTTGCGGGATATCAGGTAGGAGGCGCACAGGTTTCCGAGAAACATTGTGGATTTGTGATCAATGCGGGAGGCGCAACGGCAAAAGATGTCCGTACACTGATGGATAATGTGCGTGACATCGTACATGAGAAATACGGAGTTACCCTGGAACCGGAAGTGAAGTTCCTGGGAGAATTTTAACCGGAGGCGGACCGGGGATATCCGCCTGGCAGGATAACGGAAGAAGAAATG
>CAVEKJ010000212.1:0-4160 GCA_963616205.1 Prevotella sp. | reverse complement strand
ATCTGCTTTCACCGCATAGGTCACTTTTTCGGAAATCTCTTCGATATTTTCTTCTTTGTCATCAATGGCAAGGACATCGCAGTCGGACTCTGCCAGCGTTACCGCCAGCGTCATTCCGAACTGTCCAAGCCCGATCACGGCATAAGATTTATTTTTCATTTTACGCTCCTGTTTAACCGATCATGATATCTTCTTCCCCAAGGTGTGTGGTGCTTCCCGGCCTGTTACGCACGCGCACCACAACTGCGGTTCCAAGGGTCAGCGGTCCGATACGGCCCAGATACATGGTAAGGATCACGATCCACTTGCCTGCCACATTCAGCTGCGGAGTCAGTCCTCTGGAAAGTCCTACTGTCGCTACTGCCGACGTAATTTCATACAAAATATCTGACAGATCTACTCCCGGCATTGCCGCAGACAACATTACAGACATTGTAAAAAGGATCAGCACACTGGTTCCCGCAACAACCATCGCCGAATGCAGATAGCTCTCGCGGATCCTGCGGCCGTATACTTCGACGTCTTTTTTTCCCTGAAGGTAAGCTACTATGGAAAGGATCAGCACTGCAATGGTGGTCGTCTTTACTCCGCCGGCTGTTCCCATGGGGGAGCCTCCGATAAACATCCACAGCAGAGAAATGATCACTGTTGGTGTGGACAGCTGTGACTGATCGATCGTATAAAATCCCGCTGTACGGGTTGTCACAGACTGAAAAAAAGATGCCAGGATCTTCGTTCCCAGAGGCGTGCCTGCCAGTGTACGGGGATTTCCGGATTCAAAGATAAATACCAGGATCGCACCGGCAAAAACCAGGATCACCGTCATAGTAAGGACCAGTTTGCTCTGAAGACGCAGTACCCGGAAAAATCGATTGGGAGAAAGTTCTTTTCGCATGATCTTACGGAACTTATCCCAGAGGTCCCACCAGACGATAAATCCAAGTCCGGATACGATGATAAGGCCGATGGTGGTAAGATTCACCAGCGGATTGCTCACATAGGCCGCAAGGCTTGTCTCCCCAAAGAGATCGATCCCTGCATTGCAGAATGCGGATACCGCCAGAAACACTGCATGGGTTACGCCTTTTTTCCAGCCGAATTCCGGCACAAAACAGATGGCGTACAGAACTGCGCCGACTCCTTCTGCCAGGAATACGCATTTTACCACGCTCCGCATGACCGGAACCACACCGCCCATCTGATCCAGGTTATAGGATTCCTTGATGATCCGGCGGTTTTTAAGAGAAATTTTTCTGCGGAGGCTGATAAAGATCATATTGGCAAGGGCGATCAGCCCGATGCCTCCGATCTGTATCAGGCATAGTATGACAAACTTCCCAATATGGCTCCACTGTGTCGCCATAACTACTGTGGAAAGTCCCGTCACGCATACGCTGGTTGCCGCTGTAAAAACAGCATCCGGGAAGGTAACGACCTGCCCGGGTGCACTGCAGAACGGCAGCCATAAAATAAGTCCGCCTACAAAAATCACCCCCGCAAAGCCGAGGGCAATTATTTGTGACGTATTCAGTTTATGCAATCCGTCTGAAACTTTTTTCAAGTTCATATTTATTATTTATTGTAGTTGTGAGAAAGGGAATTGCAAACCTCCCACATGTAGGAGTCTACATTCTTCTGCATTGCAAGTGCCTCGTTAATGTCGAAGTCAACGAACTCACCGTGACGATATCCAACAACACGGCTGCGTTTTCCGGCAACAAGAAGGTCTACTGCAAGAGCACCCATCATGGACGCATATACACGGTCCTTACATGTCGGGCTTCCACCACGCTGCATGTGGCCAAGGATGGTAGCACGTGTCTCGATACCTGTTGCAGCCTCGATACGTTTTGCCATAGCCTCTGAATGGCCGATACCCTCAGCATTTACGATAATGTGGTGTTTTTTACCTTTTCTACGGCTCTCTACAATGTTCTCAATAAGTCTCTGCTCATCATAATCATATTTCTCCGGGATCAGGATATCCTCTGCACCGTTGGCGATACCGCACCATACTGCAAGGTATCCGGCGTTACGTCCCATAACCTCGATGATACTGCATCTCTCATGGGATGTAGAAGTATCACGTACCTTGTCGATGGCTTCCATTGCTGTATTTACAGCTGTATCGAAACCGATGGTATACTCGGTACATGCGATATCAAGGTCAATAGTTCCCGGCAGGCCAATGGTATTGATTCCAAGGTTCGCAAGTTTCTGAGCACCTGCGAAGGAACCGTCTCCACCGATAACAACAAGGCCGTCGATTCCATGCTTTCTGCAGACCTCTGCTGCCTGCTGCTGTCCTTCCTCTGTTCTCATCTCTGCACATCTGGCAGTATAAAGAATTGTTCCGCCTCGCTCAATCGTATCGGAAACATCTCTTGCTGTCATGTCTTTGATCTCTTCGTTTAAGAGACCGCTGTATCCTTTATAGATTCCCTTTACGTTCAGTCCGCTGCTTAATCCTCTTCTGACAACAGCACGGATTGCAGCATTCATTCCAGGTGCGTCACCGCCACTGGTCAAAACGCCGATCGTTTTGATTTTGTTCTCTGCCATATTGTTATCCTCCATCTTATGAAACAACCTATTGTAATACACATATTCGGATATAGTTTATAGCATTTTTATAAGTTTTTCAATACTCTCTCCACAAGAAAATACCATTTTTACCCCCTGTTTTTCCTTATTTTACATTCTCTTTTTGGGAAAATAACTTTCTTTTTGCACTGTATGTTCTGTGTTGCAATTTTTTTCGTATCATTCGCGTATCAGAGCCCCTGCAACGCCACCCTTTCCGTGGAGCTTGTCCAGGTACGGTTAAAGCTTGTAGCTCCATTCCCATGAAGGGCTTTATTGTAAATATATCCATCCTCAAGAAATGGCCTGAGATACCTGGCTCTCCTGGGGCGTTTCAACTGCTTTAAAGCCTCGTTCTGCTGCTGCCGCACTCTTTCTATGGTGATTCCGTTTCTGGCAGCAGTTTCCTGTAAAGAAAGGTTTTCCTGGAATCTTAATCTGATCACAGTCGGCATTCTTCCCGGCAATTCATCAACCATAGGCCAGATGATCGCCTTCAGCTCCTGCTGCTTCACCTCATCCAGCATATTCTCGTATTTATCTTCCGGATCAATTACAGTATCCCCGATTGTGGCAAGATTATCCTCCAGGCCTCTTACAGGGATGTCTATACTCCCTATATCTGCCTTTCTTTCATCGGCCTGTATCTTTCTCAGAGTGGTGTCTTTAATGCCCAGATAATAGCAATACTCCCGTTCATTGGGATATCTTCCCACATGGATCCGGAAAGCGTTCTGGAAAGCCTTATACTTCCTTACTCTCTCCGAAGCATGTACCGGTATCCTCATTGTCCCATTATTCTGGCAATACC
This sequence comes from Prevotella sp., assembly GCA_963616205.1. Classification (GTDB taxonomy): domain Bacteria; phylum Bacillota; class Clostridia; order Lachnospirales; family Lachnospiraceae; genus Blautia_A. The sequence goes on along the minus strand of CAVEKJ010000212.1, from coordinate 766 downwards.
TCAGCATCTGCTGCCGGATCCAGTACACAGCCCAGGACAAAAAGCTCACACCTTTATCCGGATCATAAGAATCTACAGCCTTACAGATAGCAAAATACGCCTCCTGCTGCAGATCTTCCTCTTCTGCCATGGATCTGTATTTCCTGGCATAGTCTTTTATAATCCCCATATTCTGCCGGTAAAGCTGCAACATATTATCAGCCACATCCTCACCGGCCTTGATTCTCAGTGCAAGCTGTTCATTGGTCATATTGGTTACTCCCCTTCACGAAAAAAGCGCAGGAACAATCCTCTGGTAAAAGATTATTCCCACGCCGATCTTTAAGGCTTCCCCTGGCAGCAGGCCAGGAGGGTACTGTGATATTTATCTGTGAGTGAATTATAACAGGTTGGGGATGATCCTGCAATTTATTTGTTCCGGACCTTAACATTTCTTAACATCCTGCTGCCGCTTTATCCCTTTCTAAACTTCCATCATTCTACTTTCAAAATACCTTGTCATTTCTCAGCATCTTTCCATCTCTTTATTCCTTCCAAAACCTTAAAATTTCCTAGATTTCATCGTTCGCAACGTTGCAATAAAACTGAGTGCAACGTTGCGTTTCACCTTAGCATTTCTTAGCATTTTGTGTGCACACTTTTCAGGATTTTGTGTGCATACAAATTAAGCATTTTTGCCTATTCGTTTCGTTTTTCATTTATCCGAACGTTCGCTGAGAAAATAGACAAATGCCAGGACAAATTTCAGAACTGGCAGTATATATAC
>CAVEKJ010000211.1:0-4175 GCA_963616205.1 Prevotella sp. | reverse complement strand
ATTCATATGTGATCCTACATTTATGAGGAAACTATAGCATATAAATGTCGTAAAAGATACCATTTGCTGTCCTGTTTCGGACTTATTATTTTTGTACAGGCATGATAAATTAAGACAAACGGCCGGAACAAAAGTAAAAGGAAAGAGGTATTATTTATGGATACGCACAGAAAACTGAAATTTACAGAGAAGCTGTCCTATGGTATTGCGGATCTGCCGGAGGCAGCCAATTCCATTATTGCGGCATTTTTGACCATGTTTTATACCGACAATATCGGGCTTGTAGCTGCGGCAGTTGGTACAATGTTCTTTATCTCCAAACTTTTTGACGGTATCTCCGATATTCTTGCAGGAATTCTCATTGATAAGACAAGAACAAGATGGGGAAAAGCAAGGCCATGTTTACTATTACCGGAATCGCAAGAAGTTCTCTTCTTGCACTGATGACACAGGACTTCAGAGAAAGAGGTTCCATGGCATCTTTTGGAATGTTTTTCGGACTTGCAGGTACGATCCTTGGATGTTCTTTTACATTTCCGCTGATCTTTAAGCTGGGTGGAGATGTCCGTGCATGGAGGATTCTTTTCGGGGCTTATGGTGTGATCGGCGGTTCTGTAACAGGTCTTCTCGCAGTTCCGGTCTTGCACAGGCAAGTGTTGGATGGATCCTTGGACTTTGAATGAACTTGATCGCAGAAAAGTTCAGGCAAAAAAATAAAAAGCAGACAAACGAGACAGGAAGGCGGTAATCAAAAATGAATAAACTTGGAAATTGGATTTCCGGGAAATCACAGACACCTTTTTATGCCAGGAAGGAATTTTGTATAGAAAAAAAATTTGTACAGTGCAGTGGCATATGTATGCGGACTTGGACAGTTTATTTTTCACATCAACGGACAGAAAGTATCGGATCATGAGCTGGATCCCGGATGGACCAACTATGACAGAAAGATCCAGTATGTGAAATTTGATGTGACAGAATTTCTGCATACAGGAAAAAATGTGCTGGGAGCGCAGGTGGGAAATGGCTGTTTTCTGAAAGAAGATGAACATTATACATTTACATTTCCGGCTTTTATGCCTCCGAACCCGAATCCGTATAAACCTTTTGGAAAAGAGCTTGTTCTGGCAGTAAAGCTGGTGTTAAGTTACGAAGACGGTTCAGAAGAGATCATTTACGGAGATGAATCCTTCAAAGTGAAAACACATCAGGTAAAGATGAGCAATGTCTACGGATCAGAAACTTATGACGCGTCACTGGAACAGCCAGGATGGGACAGAGCAGAGTTCGATGATTCTGACTGGGAGAATGCATCGGTTGTGGCAGAAGAAGATGCCCCGTCCGGTGAGCTGGTGGAGCAGTTTCAGCCAGCTGTAAAAGTGATCCGCAGTTATCCGGCGAAATACGTACATTCTGTAGAAGGAAGAGATATTTACGATCTTGGGCAAAATGTATCCGGAATGCTGAAACTTTTTTATCGTGGCAAAAAAGGCGATGTGATCCGTATCTATCCAGTGGAAAAACTGGATAAAGATGGAAATGTGGATCAGGTTGCAAAAAACTGGGTAACTGTTGGAAACTGCATCGCCTGCATTGTGGGAGAAGATGACACATGGCAGGAATACCGCATGCGTTTCACATATTTTGCAGGCAGATATTTTGCTGTGGAAAAAAGCAGCGGAGGCCAATATGGTCAGTGTGCATACAGACTGTCCGACCATTGAGCGTTTTGCATGGCAGGAGCCAAATCATCTGATGGCACCATCGATCATGTATATGAAAGACGGGCGCAAGCTCTGGGAAAAATTCTTTATGGACATGAGAACGGATCAGCTGACCAAAGATGATTATTTTATGGATCTGGAAGGAAAACGTTTTTATCCAGGTGCCGGGCTGATCCCGTCACAGGCTCCATGTTACATTCACAATGTCCTTCCGGTGCCTGGAATGGGAAGTTTTTTTGATATCATTCCCTGGGGAAGCTCCGGAATCCTGGGAGTGAAATGGCATTATCTGTTCTACGGAGACAAGCAGGTTATTGCGGATAATTATGAAATGGGAAAAAAATATCTGGAACATCTGAAGACGAAACAGAATGAAGAAGGATTTCTTAACTACGGTCTTGGCGACTGGGGAAATCCTGATAATCAGCTTGCCAGAGAAAATGTGGAAACCGCGTTTCTTTATGCGGATGCGGTAACCCTTGCGGAATTTGCAAAGATCCTTGGAAAAACAGATGAGGAAACTGAATTTCTTAAGTTTGCGGAAACGGTAAAAGAAAACTATAACAGACAGCTTCTTGTGCAGAATGATAATGGAAAATGGTGTTACCGGAGTTTTGAGCACAAAGAAGAACTTGTTATGACGCAGGCCTGTGAAGCACTTCCTCTTTACTGGGGAATGGTGCCGGAGGATAAGGTAGAAGACGTTGTAGATGCATTTAAACAGACACTTCTCGAAAAACAGGCATTTGCATCCGGAGAAGTAGGACTTCCATATATTATCCAGACGGCCAGCAGATATGGGATGAATGACCGGATCTGTGATTTTATCACGAGGCCGGAACATCCTTCTTATTATGCATTTGTAAAAGAAGGCCTGACAACCTTAGGAGAATACTGGGAAGAAAATCCACGCAGTCATTGCCATGATATGATGGGACACATTATCGAATGGTATTACAATGGACTTGCAGGCATCAAACCGCTGGAACCGGGATTCAAAAAAATTCTGGTCAGACCATATCTTCCGGAAAGCATGAACTATATGAAATGCCGGTATGAATCGGTAAATGGTTCAATTCAGGTGATCCTTACCAGAAAGAACGGAAAAACAGAGTGCAGGGTAGATGCAGCAGCAGGAATTTCCGTTGAAACGGATCTGTCGCAGTTATAAAATAAAATGTAAATGAAAGGGCGAAGTTTATCGGAAACTTCGTCCTTTTGTGTAATTGACAGAGTTGATGCCGGAAGGTTGATTGTGTGAAAGAAAAATAAGATATACCTGCAACCGTTTATCTGATATAATAAAACCATCTGTATCGAAAAATAAAAGAGGAGGAACAATGAATGATCTGTGGAATGACATATTTTCAGATCGGCCTGTACTTTTTGTTCTATTCATTTGGAGGATGGGTCGTTGAAGTTATTTTCCATGCAGTTACATTGGGAAAGGTTATAAATAGAGGTTTCCTGAACGGACCGGTCTGCCCGGTGTACGGTTTTGGCGTACTTTCCGTGTTTGCACTGCTTAACACGCTTCAGAGTGGCGGACATGAGATGGGAGATGGAATGATCTTTGTATTTGGAATTGTCCTGGCAACGGCGGTAGAGCTGATCGCAGGATGGCTTCTGGATGTATGCTTCCATGCAAGATGGTGGGATTATTCCAATAAACCTCTGAACTTTCATGGATACATCTGCCTTGAGTTTTCCCTGATCTGGGGACTTGCCATTGTCATGGTCGTAAAAGTATTTCAGAAGTATGTAGAGCGCCAGGCATCGCACACACCTTCCACGCTGGAATGGGTTGTTATGGCGATTTTATATGCAGCGTATCTGACAGACCTTATTGTAACAGTAGCCGTGATCCGTGGACTGAACAAAAAACTTACCAAACTGGACAAGATCCGTGCAGATATGAGAATGGTAAGTGACAGGCTCAGTGATACTCTGGCAACCACCACCATTGACACCGCACAGAAAGTCGGAGAAGGAAAAGTTCAGGTTGCCCTTGCAAGAGCAGAGCTTCGGGATGCCACAGTAGCGCAGAAAGAGAAATCAGTGGAAATGCTCCGTATGAAGAAGGCAGAGCTTCAGGCACAGTTTGATGAACTGTCAAATTCGATCACAAACCATACGGTATTTGGACAGGGAAGACTTCTTAAGGCATTCCCGGAGATGAAGCACAGAGATTATTTTGAACTGATCCAGGAACTGAAGAAAAAACTCAGATAAAAATGAAAAGCACAGGTCATGGAAATGTGACCTGTGCTTTTTTATGTGCGCCTGGCGGCGCACGTCGCTAATGGATGAAAGTTCCTAATCCGCCCTAGTAATGGGAAGGATACAGCCAAGACCAAGGATGTCCTATTCACGGCAATGACTGTGATTAACGCGAGGGGAATCTGAAGGAAGGTGGAGGCAAATCTCTGGTCTGACGAACAGAAATCACAT
>CAVEKJ010000210.1:0-4175 GCA_963616205.1 Prevotella sp. | reverse complement strand
CCTGTATACTCCTCACGGATCTTGTCCTGAAGGTCTTTTGCGTAAGCTTTTACTTCCTCCACTGCGTCTGTCAGAAATTCTACGCTGCATTCTCTTGTGATCGCATTGTCCTTCTGTCCACCTGCAAGAGAAATGATCGCATAATCTGCCTTTTTCTTCAGTCCATAAAGGAAACGTCCCATAAGTTTGTTGGCATTTGCTCTGTTTTTATCGATCTCTGCACCGGAATGTCCTCCCATAAGTCCGCAGACTTTGACCTGGACTTTCTCGCCCTCTCCCTCAACACGCTGTACCGGAATGTGGCTGACACCGGAAAGGCCGCCTGCGCAGCTGATCCAGAAACTTCCCTCTGCTTCAGAATCCAGGTTAATGAATCTTCTTCCTTTCAGTACACTGCAGTCAAGGCCGACTGCACCAAGAAGGCCGATCTCCTCATCCACAGTGATCAGCACTTCAAGTGGAGGATGTGGGATATCGGTACTGTCAAGAAGAGCAAGGCCGTAAGCAACGGCAATACCATCGTCGCCGCCAAGAGTTGTTCCGTTGGCAGTTACATAACCATCTTTCACAGAAATATTTAATCCGTCTTTTGTAAAATCATGCTCTACATCCGGACGTTTCTCACATACCATGTCCATATGTCCCTGGATGATCACTGTCGGAGAGTTCTCATATCCCGGTGTACCTGGTTTATAGATCACTACATTGTTCATCTCATCCTGTACATATCTGAATCCATGATCCTTAGCAAAATCTACAAGAAAATCACTGATCTGTTTTGTATTTCCGGAACCGTGAGGGATCTTACAGATTTCTTCAAAGTAATGAAAAACTCTCTTTGGTTCACAATTTTCTAATACTGGCATAAATTCTGCCTCCTTCTGCTTCATAAATTCATTTGTCTTCTATAATAATCATATACTGTAGAAAAAGCAAGGACCGGTTTTTATGAAACGAAAAATAATATTGTTTTTTTATATCTGTCTGCTGCTTTTTCTGCTTTTTCATCCAAAAGAATCCCTTACCGGGGCCAGAGATGGTCTTGGATTGTGGTTGAACATCATGCTCCCTACACTCCTGCCATTCCTGATCCTGACCGGGGCATTATTAAAAACCGGAAATATCCAGAAATTTCTGAACCCATCTGCGTTTTTATGGAAAAAGCTCTTCGGTCTGTCTCCGGCAGGAGCCTACGCTTTTGTACTTGGTCTTTTATGTGGATATCCTATGGGAGCCAAGCTTGCGCACGACTTGTACATAGAACAGCAGATTTCCCGCAGAGAGGGAGAATATCTTCTTACCTTTGCCTGTAATGCAAGCCCGGCTTTCATCATTTCCTATCTTTCCACAACGCTTATGAAAAACCAGATATCTGCAGCCAGAACCATTCTTATCCTTCTGGCTGCGAACATCTTCTGTATGCTATTTTTCCGCTTTCTGGTATATCGCGGGCATACCATGGAGCCTGTCAATGTGGATAGGACAAAAAAAGAGACATACCAACAGGACTCCACAGGAGCCATCCTGGATGTCTCGATCATGAACGGCTTCGAAACCATTGCACGTCTTGGGGGCTATATTCTCATATTCTCACTGTTACTTTCCTGCATCAGTTATTACTGGCCCTTTCATACACACAGCCATATCCTGTTCACCGCACCTGTGGAACTTACCACCGGACTGAAACAGATCAACAGCTCTGCATTGTCATGGAAAACCCGTTATCTGTCCTCTATGGTTTTGACTTCCTTTGGCGGTTTCTGTGTTATGGCTCAGACAAAAAGCGTATTGGAAAACAGTTTATCCCTGCTTCCCTACGCTGTTTCAAAATGTCTGAATGCCGCTGTAACATTCCTGATCTTAGTTCTCTCCGATATCGTCTAACAGATCTTCATCTTCTTTTGTTACAGAAGAGCTGTCTTCGTCCTGGAATGTGTTGGAGATTGCCGCTGCCTGCGCTGTCTGCGGTGCAAGCTCCTGACGATTGTGATTAACAACCTCAAGGCAGCTCTGCAGAGCATCGATAAATGCTTTATATTTACCACCGGCATCCTCAAGTGTCTGATTCAGGACAGAACCAATATTAGCCATCATATCATCTGTATATGTGATCGCACTGAGACGAATGCTGTTTGCATCCTGTGTTGCAGAATCAAGGATCTCCTGAGCCTGCTTGTTTGCAGCATTGATCGTCTCATTTGCCTGTGCATATGCCTTCTGCATGATCTCATGCTGTGTAACCAGTTCCTGAGCCTTTGTCTGAGCATCTGCGATCAGACTGTCAGCTTTGGACTGAGCATCCTCAAGGATAGCATCCTTATTGCTGATGATCTTCTGATAACGTTTGATCTCATCCGGAGTTTTCAGGCGCAGTTCACGTAAAAGCTCCTCAATCTCTTCTTTGTTCACTACGATCTTGGTAGTGGAAAGAGGCTGGAATTTACAGCTGTCCACATACTCTTCAATCTCCTGAATAATCTGTTCAATTCTGCTGCTCATAATACACTCTCCTTATTTCTCTGTTTCTCTTTTTTTCAATTTTTCTTCGACTGCTTCCGTGATCTCACGTGGAGCAAATTTACTCAGATCGCCCTGGAAATTAGCAACCTCTTTCATGATCGTGGAGCTTAAGTATGCATATTCCAAGCTGGTCGTGAGAAAAACGGTATCTACATCCGGTGCCAGGACACGATTGGTCTGGGCCATCTGCAGTTCGTATTCAAAATCCGTGACAGCACGAAGACCGCGAACGATCACCTGGGCATGGTTCTCCCTGGCGAAGTTCACTGACAGGCCCTCGAACGCTTTCACCTCCACATTCGGGATATCTTTTGTCGCCTTTGCTAGTATCTTAACACGTTCTTCCACAGAAAACAACGGACTTTTTGCAGAATTATGCAAAACTCCCACTATAACCCGGTCAAAAGAAACGCTTGCCCGTCTGATAATGTCAAGATGACCATAAGTTGCCGGGTCAAAGCTTCCCGGGTATACTGCTGTTATCATATGTCTGTCTCTCTTTCATTTTTTTAGGAAAACATGCTTGTTTGTCTTATATTCCTTGGAACGGACCAGATGATATCCGAGTTCCTCTACATATGAAAAATCCGTGTGGAGATCTTCCTCCACAATGATCAGCGTGTTTTCGTCTGCAAGAGTGCTGTCAGCCAGATACTCAAGGACCGGCTGTTCCAGATGCTGCTCATATGGTGCATCCATAAAAATACAGTCAAATGGCTCCCCGCCTTCCAATGAACGCAGTGCCTGCAGCACATCCATGTTCAGCAGTTTACCACCTTCTGCAAGTTTTGTAAATGAAAGATTTTCGCGGATACATGCGCATGCCTTGGGATTCTTTTCCACAAATATGGCATATTCCGCACCGCGGCTCAGTGCCTCAATACCGATTGCTCCGCTTCCGGAAAACAGATCCAGGAACCGGCAGCCCGGTATTTCAGGCTGGAGAATGTTAAAAAGAGTTTCCTTAATACGGTCTGTTGTCGGTCGTGTCTCATTTCCGGGAATCGTTTTTAAGTTTAATCTACGTGCTTTTCCTGCTATGACTCTCATTTCAGATTTAATCTCCAATCCAGATCACCGCGGGCCAGTCCAAGGATCAGAAGTTCCGCAGTGGCAATATTTGTAGCGACCGGAATATTATACTGATCGCAGCGTTTAACAATACTCATGATATCCGGTTCCGCCGGATCCATCATGACAGGATTATAGAACAGGATCACCATATCCAGATCCTGTCGTTCTACCATCTCCATAAACTGCTTGTCTCCGCCTATACTTCCGGCAAGAAACTTATGAACGTGAAGACTGGTTGCTTCTTCGATCCTTCTTCCTGTTGTTCCGGTTGCATATACTTCATGTTTGGCAAGGATGTTCTTGTATGCAATACAGAAGTCTTCAATCAGAACCTTCTTACTGTTATGCGCAATAATTCCTAAATTCATAATTCACCTCTCCATTCTGCCCTCGGGTTACATCCCTTTTCTCCCCTGTATATCGGTAAAATCATATAACTCTGTAACTGATTCTAGCATAACGCCCAAAAAAGTGCAATTTAATTCATATAAATTCATGAAAAATTAATATTTTCCATATTCATTCACAACATAAACCATCTTTATTCTTGCTGCCAGCTGTTTCCTGTACGGTAATCGATC
>CAVEKJ010000209.1:0-4200 GCA_963616205.1 Prevotella sp. | reverse complement strand
GCACCATACTTCCGTAAAAAGCCGCCAGGATCTGCTGGAATAACGTTCCGATCATAACCGGAAACAGAGTCTCCGCCGGAAAATACGCTCCTGCGATCACCGCACCGGCACTGATATTCCGCATTCCGGAACCATAGATCATGGAAACCGTTGCTTCTTTATTCTGCCTGGTAAGAATAGCAATGATCCATCCGATGACATATCCCCCTGCTGCCAGAACCAGGATCGTTGCTGCCACCTCCAGACGTTCTCCGTTGAGATGCTTCATATAGGGAGAAACCTTGGACGAATTGGAAGTCACCACAAAGATCAGACACATCTTGGAAAAAGGTGCCAGCTTTTTGGGCCAGGTTTTCATTACTTTTCCATGGCTCACCTCATTAAGGCACATGGCAAGGACTGCCGGCAGTGCGATCATGAAAACCAGTTCCTTCATCATTCCCATAGTGTCCATTTTTACGCTGGAGCCAACAAGAATCTTCAGTGCTGTAGGGATCAGAAACGGAGCCAGGATCGTATCGATCACAACCAGAGAAAGTGACAGCGGGCTGTTTCCATTATAAATGGATACCCACATCAGGCTGATCACCGCCGTAGGTACGGAAAACTCAAGCACCATTCCTGTGATATAATTCATATTGTCCGGAAACAGAAGATGCCCCAGACCGCAGGCGATCACCGGTACCAGCACATGAAGGACCAGAAGCATCAGGATCAGCGGAAGTGGCCGTTTAAATACATCTGCCACATCCCGGAACCTGGACTTCAGCGCACCGATAAAAGTCATAAATGCGAAGGCATAAGTCACATAAGGCACACCATGCTTTGCGATGTCCGGAAACAGTACCCCCACAAGCAGACAGGCCGGCGTCACAAAAGCCATCCATTTTTCTATAAAACTGTTAAATTTTTCCAGCATCTCACACCTCTTGTTTTTCCTCTTTTTTCATTTCTTTCTACCAGTTTAACACAAAAAAGTCCCCTTGCAAGAAAAATATAACCGGTTTTATAGCCGATTTCTGTCAGATATGATATGATAGTACCCATCTTTAATAACATAAATCCAAGGCGGGATTTATATATCTGCCTGACCGGTCATTCTCATTCCTATGACCGTACTATAGAAAACGAGGTAAAAAATGATTTCTTTAATTATACCATGCTTCAATGAGGAAGAATCCCTTCCACTTTTTTACCCGGAAGCCACTTCTGTCCTCAGTCAAATGAACTGTGATTATGAACTGCTCTTTGTGAATGACGGTTCCAGAGACAGAACCCTTGAGATTTTAAAAGAACTTTCCGAAAAAGATCCTCATGTGATCTATCTTTCTTTTTCCAGAAACTTTGGAAAGGAAGCTGCCATGTATGCAGGTTTCTGCAATGCCAGTGGCGATTATGTTGCAGTGATGGACGCTGATCTTCAGGACCCGCCGTCTCTTCTTCCGGAAATGCTTGAGAAACTGGAATCCGGCGAGTATGACAGCGTTGCCACCAGACGTGTCAGCCGTGACGGGGAGCCGCCTATCCGGAGCTTTTTTGCCCGGAAATTCTATCAGATCATCAACCATATCTCGGATTCCGATATTGTGGACGGCGCCAGGGATTTCCGACTGATGAAACGCAGCATGGTGGATGCCATCGTCTCCATGAGCGAGTACAACCGTTTCTCCAAGGGAATCTTCGGCTGGATCGGTTTCAAAACCCTCTGGCTTCCCTACAAAAATGTCGAACGTGTTGCCGGTGAGACCAAATGGAATTTCTGGAAACTGTTTAAATACGCAGTCAGCGGAATCATCAATTTCTCTCAGGTTCCACTGACCATCGCTTCCTGGTTCGGTACCGCCATGACCGGCGTTTCCTTCCTGGCACTGATCGTTATCATACTACGTAAGCTGATATTCGATGATCCGGTTGACGGATGGGCCTCCCTCATCTGTGTTATCATCTTCATCGGCGGTCTGCAGCTTTTCTGCCTGGGCATCATGGGACAGTACATAGCCAAAACCTATCTGGAAGTCAAGAAGCGCCCCCATTACATCATATCAGAGTCCAATAAAAAGGACTTTACACCCATACACTGATCTTATTTATTCTGTCGGCAGCTCTACCACCTGATATTCGTGGCCCAGCGCCGGCAGGATTTTTTCTTTTACATCGCTGGTCTTCATCAACAGAGTGGAGGTGTTGATACATGGATGGCATCCGAAATATTCCTCATCCAGAACTTCTTTATCGATCACCAGATGCACTTTCTTTTCTTTATCAAAGATCAGTCCCATCAGACTTAAGGATCCTGGCGTAATATTCAGATATTCTTCCATCTGCTCTCCGTCTGCAAAAGAAAGTCTGGCTGTTCCGATCTGTTTGGAAAGGAATTTCGTCTTAAATGGCTTCTCTCCTGGCATCAGCAGAAGATAGAAATCTGTTTTCTGACGGTTGCAGAGAAAGAGATTTTTGCATATCTGAGCCCCCAGAAGCTGATCCACTGCCTCACAGGCCTCCATGGTCATCAGTGCCTCATGATCTGCTCTTTTATATTCAATTCCAAGACTGTCCAGAAAATCGTACACTGCGATCTCTTTTTCCAGACGGCCCTCTGTGTTCTGTGGTCTTCCTGCATAGATGGTTTTGTCAATTCTTGGTTCTTCCATGGTGTTTCCTCCCGGTTTATTTCTTCCAATTAAAATTTTTCTTCATCATAGCACATCAAAAACAAATAGGAAACTCCTGATTGCGTATTGACGACATCTTTTGTGAATGCTATACTCTCAGACAGAAAGGGAATGAAGTTCTCCCTCGATCTTTATCGAAACCGCCAATGAGCTGATGACTTCTGTGCACTGCACGGGGTTACCAGCTTTTTTTGATGGATTTTTAAGGACCTGGGAGATTGAAAGGAGTTTTTATGACAAAAGAAACTATGCAAAAAGAACATCTGATCCTGCAGCTGAAATACGTAGTTCTTGCAGTGGCCGTAGGTATCTGCGTTGGGATCGTAGATACCATCTTCGGCCGGGGTCTTCTGGCGATCTCTGATTTTCGCTCTGCACACTGGCGGTACCTGCTGCCCTTCCTGCCTCTGGCCGGACTTCTCATTGTGTGGATGTATCATCATTTCAGCAGTCTGAGCTTAAAAGGCATGTCCCTGATCTTTGAAACCGGACAGAAAAAAAGAAACCAGATCCCTCTGGCCCTTGTTCCTCTGGTAATGATCGGCACCTGGATCACCCATCTCTTCGGAGGCAGTGCCGGTCGTGAGGGTGTTGCCGTGCAGATCGGTGCCACCCTTTCCCATGAAGCAGGACGCAGGCTGCATATTCAGGAAAACAGGCCCGTCATGCTGATCACCGGTATGGCTGCCGGTTTTGGCGGTCTCTTCCAGACACCACTGGCTGCAGTATTTTTTGCCATGGAAGTGATCGTTGCCGGATATATTGAATACGATGCGCTGCTTCCGGCTCTCATCGCCGCATATACCGCCTCTTTCACGTCTCATTTTCTGGGGCTGGAAAAATTTGCGGTAGATATTCAGGATGCGTGGACTTTAGCTGATCTCCGAAACGTGATCTCTCTCATTGTTCTCGGACTTGTCTTCGGCCTTGCCGGACGATGCTTTTCTGTCCTTCTCCAGAAAGTAAAGAAATTCTTCGGAAAAAAAATTTCGAATCCGCTGATCCGCATCGGTACCATGGCCATTCCACTGGCAGCTCTGCTGTTTGTGCTCCATGGCGGACGCTACACAGGTCTTGGCACCAATCTCATCTCCGCCTCTTTTTCCGGAGATACGATTTACGGATATGACTGGCTGCTGAAACTTTTGTTTACTGTATTTACACTCGCCATCGGTTTTCAGGGCGGCGAAGTAACGCCACTGTTCTCCATCGGTGCTTCCCTTGGAGTCGTCTTGGGTTCTATCCTCGGAATCCCTCCGATGCTCTGCGGAGCCCTCGGCTACGCCGCCGTATTCGGAAGCGCCACCAACACCCTCATCGCCCCGATCCTCATAGGCCTGGAAGTCTTCGGCACCAAAAATGCCCTTCCCTTCATCCTGGTATGCATCCTCGCATATCTGGTCAACGGAAATCACTCCATTTATGGAGCACAGGAGAAGGCGCTTTGCAGGTTTGAGGAGTAGATATGTACATATTTTTATTCGGTCACGACTGACTCGGTTGTGACCGAATAAAATTTGACATTTTT
>CAVEKJ010000208.1:0-4218 GCA_963616205.1 Prevotella sp. | reverse complement strand
AAGTGCTTCCTATGGTAGCAATCTATGTAAAATGCGTTGCACTGTTCTTTATCCCGCTGTATTTTGTCAATGTACTCAGAAACGGAATCCAGGGGATGGGATATGGTCTCCTTCCTATGATGGCCGGTGTGGCGGAACTTGCAGGAAGAGGAATCACTGCTACGATCGCAGCAGGAAAAAGCAGCTACGTTGGTACCTGCCTGGCAAGTCCTGTGGCGTGGATCTTTGCGACGGTACTTCTCTGGGTTATGTACTTCTATGTTATGAAAGATATGTTACGGAAACTGTACGGTACAAATAAGTTATAAAAAAACCGTGAAATGAGATGCAATTTCCAGAAAGTATGATATAATGAAAAAGCTGGTAAATTTCTATATAAATATCCGGGATTTATCAGGAGTATCAATGAGAAAGTGCCGTTAAGCGGTACATGAACATAGAGGTGGAGTATAAATATGAGCAACGATGAGAAGAGGGATATCGAGGACAGGATCAACGATGCCATGGCGCACATTGTCAGTGATACTGTAGGAGATCCTCAGCCTGAAAATAAAAAAGACAGATCAGCTGCTCACAAGTCGGCAAGACCTTCGAAATCAGCAAGGCCAAGGAAGATCACCTACGTACCTATCGATGAATCTGAGTTTGACCCCATTGTTATACCCGAAAAGAAAAAGCATAAGGCACTGAAAGTGATCGGAATGATCGCGGCCATGGTCCTGGTAGTGGCGGGCTGCGCGTATGCAGGTGTGTCCTATTATTACACCAGCCATTTCTTTGAAGGAACAACGATCAACGGGATCGACAGCTCCAATAAGACCGCTTACGAGGTGGAGCAGGAGATCGCCAAAAAAATGGAAGATTATTCCATTCAGGTAAAGGCCAGAGATCAGGATCCGCAGACCATAGAAGGAGCGGATATTGATTATCGTTATATATCCAGTGGTGAAGTCCTGCAACTTCTGAAAGCACAGAAACCTTACGAATGGGTGAAGGGATTCTTTGAAACGACGACTTACACAGCCAGTGAGGAAACTGCTTTTGATAAGACCAAACTGGAAACTGAGGTGAAGGCACTGAATTGTGCCCAGAAGGAGAAGCAGGTAGCACCGGAGAATGCATACGTAAGTTTTAATGATTCCGAATTTACGATCGTGCCGGAGACAGAGGGAAGTGAACTCAAGGTAAAAGAAGCCTACCAGATGATCAGTGAGGCAATCAGCAGCGATGATGCGGAAGTGGATCTTGGCAGCAACCCGGATGCCTATGTAACGGCAGATGTGACCAGCGACAGTGCAGATCTTCAGGCAACTGTGGATGCATACAACAATTTTGCGAAAGCGAGTATCACATATACCTTTGGTGATGAAACGGTAACTCTTGACGGAACCACCATCAAGGACTGGCTGCAGTTCGATGAGAAAGGCCAGCTGATCCAGGATGATGCGTCTTTCAAACAGCATATTGTGGACTATGTGGCACAGCTTGCGGCAGATCATGATACAGTAGGTACGGAGCGACAGTTCCAGACTACAAGCGGAAGAACGGTATCCGTTTCCGGTTCCGCATATGGCTGGAAGATCGACCAGGATGGAGAAGTCGCACAGCTTACCCAGGAGATCCAGTCCGGAACCCAGACGACCAGGGAACCGGTTTATTCTATGAGAGCCAACGCTTACGGTGTCAATGATTTTGGAAATACTTATATTGAGGTAGATCTTACAGAACAGTATATGTGGTATTATCAGGACGGAAACGTGATCTTCGAGTCAGATATCGTATCCGGACTTGCAAGTGATCCGGAGAGAAAAACTCCTCCTGGAATCTTTACTTTGTATTATAAGAAGAGCCCGGATGTGCTCCGCGGTACCAAGAAAGCAGATGGAACCTATTCCTACGAACAGCCGGTAACTTACTGGATGCCGTTTAACGGAGGTATCGGATTCCATGATGCGGACTGGCAGCCATATTTTGGTGGTGACAGATATCTTACCGGAGGTTCCCACGGTTGTATCAACATGCCGCCAGATAAAGCAGGAGAGCTTTACGATATTATCCAGTACAATGTTCCGATCATCTGTTTCTATTGATCGGTCCCATATAAAGCGAATATTATTCAGTTAAAAAAGTCAGGAGCCAGCCGGTGATCCGGTGCGTGGCTCCTGTTTTTTATCAGGAGGAAAAAAGATATGTTTGATCAGTCATTCAGTTTTATACTGACAATTGCGGCGTTGGTAGTAGGCGTTATGCTTCTTACCGGACACGGTTCCTTTTTTATGAAAGGTGGAAACACACAGGCCAGAGCGCAGAAGTATGATGAGAAAAAAATGGAAAAAGTTTCAGGGATCTGTCTTATACTCATCGGAGTGGCAACAGGAGTCGATGCGTTTACCACAAGTGTAACAGCAAAGATCGTCTATGTAGTGGTGCTGTTTGTGATCCTTGCGGCATTTCTGTTTGTGCTCAGAACGAAATGTGTCAAAAAATGATCAGAAGGATCAGAACTATCCTCTGAGTGAAAAAGCAGAACTCCCCGTGAACCGGAAACCTGTCTCATCAGGTACCGGTATCCGCGGGGAGTTTTTCTGGCTGTATTTATTTTAATCTTGTATGGCTGGTATGACGGAACGTCAGTGTAAAGACGATACCCTTGACAATGGAAGTAAGGGAAAGTGCCCACCAGATACCGTCAAGTCCCATTCCCACATGGGTCAGCAGCATGGCCAGTGGAATTCTGGCACCGGTCAGGATAATACTGATGATACTGCAGAGCTTGGTCATTCCAAGGCCGGACAGTGCACCGATGGTCATAAGCTCGATAGCCATGAAAGCCTCACTGAAACCGATGATAGTCAGGTAGTTTATGGAAATTTCAAGGGATTCCGCATCATGGAAAAAGAGACCGGAGATCGGACGCGGAAGCAGCACAAAAGATGCTGTTATGATAAGACCCCAGATTGCCAGGATACCGAAAGAAATACGATATCCATGGCGTATGCGGTCATATTTTTTTGCACCGAAATTCTGTGCGGTAAATGCATTTAAGGCAGAGGCAAAACCGTCTGCGGTATTCCAGGAAACGGATTCGATCTGTCCGCCCACACGCTGGACAGCGATGGCAGCAGCACCGAAGACAGAAACCATTCTGGTCAGTACCATGGAGATCATGCAGTAGATCATGCTCTGGATAGCTGTTGGCAGACCAATGCGGAGGATATTTTTATAAAATTTTCCTGGAAAACGTGAAAAAAGATGTAATTCACGAAGTACGTTGGGTTCCAGTTTTGAAGTAAAGATCCGGAAAACCAGCACAGCAAAAACCAGGATCTGAGCAGTTACTGTGGCAATGGCTGCCCCCACAGTCTCAAGCCGTGGAAACGGCCCAATTCCAAGAATCAGAAGCGGATCCAGGATCATATTTCCCACAAGTCCCAGAAGATTGGCCATCAGCGGAGATCTGGAATCTCCCTGAGCTGTAAAAAGTCCGGTGAGGGTCAGGTTCAGGAAAGAAAAAATGATCAGTCCGCAGGTGATCATCATATAAGATCTGGCAGAAGAATAAGCCTCCGGGGCTGTCAGGTTAAAAAATCCGATCAGTGGATCAAGAAAAACAATGCTGGCCACCGCAAATAAAAGGCCAAATGCAATGGTAAGCTGCAGGGCACTGGCTGCGTAGGAACGGGCTTCCTGATAATCTTTCCGGCCGCAGGCCTGTGCAGTATTTACCTGTCCGCCCATTCTGGGAAGCGCTACCAGCCCCTGGGAAAGCCATACGTACATACCGCCCACACCCACACCGGCAACAGCTTTGGACCCCAGAAGCCCGATCCAGGCCATGTCAGTGATATTATAGGCAGTTCCCAGAAAAGAAGAGGCCATGATAGGCAGAGCCAGTTCTGCGAGAGTTTTCAGGATCGGACCGGAAGTAAGGTCTATGGATCGTGATTTTTTCATACTCATCGGCAAAGCTCCACCAGATCCATAGGTTTTGTGATCCGGTGATCCGGTTCATCCACCTGACCGAAACCATACTCCGCAAAGATAAAAGGAACTCCTGCTTTCCGGCAGGCGTTAAAATCACCTAATGTATCACCTACATAAACCGGATCCGAAAGATGGTTATCCTCCCGGATCTTCATAATGTTTTCTGCCTTGGCCATACCGGTATCTCCTGGGCAGAGATGCCCTTTAAAATAGTGGCCAAAACCTGTGGATTCC
>CAVEKJ010000207.1:0-4219 GCA_963616205.1 Prevotella sp. | reverse complement strand
GGGAAGACAGACTTTTCTTTGCTTCTGATTATTTTGATCAGATGTACGAAGCTGCTGTGAAGCTGATCAAAAAAGGCAAAGCATTCGTCTGTGATCTGACTGCAGATCAGATCCGTGAGTACAGAGGAACTCTTACCGAGCCAGGTAAAGAGAGCCCGTACAGAAACCGTACCGTAGAAGAGAACCTGAAGCTTTTTGAGGAAATGCGTGATGGCAAATACGGAGATGGAGAGAAAGTCCTCCGTGCCAAGATCGATATGGCATCTCCGAATATGAACATGCGTGACCCGGTTATCTACCGTGTAGCCCGTATGACACATCACAACACAGGAGATAAATGGTGCATCTATCCGATGTATGATTTCGCTCATCCTATCGAGGATGCCATTGAAGGTGTGACACATTCTATCTGTACTCTGGAATTTGAGGATCACAGACCACTTTATGACTGGGTTGTAAAAGAACTGGAGTATCCACATCCACCGAAGCAGATTGAGTTTGCCAAACTGTATCTGACCAACGTTGTGACAGGTAAACGTTACATCAAGAAACTTGTAGAAGACGGAATCGTAGATGGCTGGGATGACCCGAGACTGGTATCTATCGCCGCACTCCGCCGCCGTGGCTTTACACCGGAATCCATCCGTAAATTCGTAGAGCTCTGTGGCGTTTCCAAGGCCAACAGTTCTGTAGATTATGCAATGCTTGAATACTGCATCCGTGAGGATCTGAAGCTGAAACGTCCACGTATGATGGCGATCCTTGATCCGATCAAGCTGGTGATCGACAATTATCCGGAAGGACAGGTTGAGTATCTGGAAGCTCCGAACAATATGGAGAACGAGGAACTTGGAACCAGAAAGATCCCGTTCAGCGGAGAACTTTATATTGAACGTGACGATTTCATGGCAGAGCCTCCTAAGAAATATAAACGTCTCTATATCGGAAATGAAGTCCGTCTGATGAATGCATACTTTGTAACCTGTACAGGTTATGAGGCAGATGACGACGGAACCATCCGAGTAGTCCACTGTACTTATGATCCGGAAACCAAAGGCGGAAACGCTCCGGACGGACGTAAGGTAAAAGGAACCATCCACTGGGTTGAGGCATCCAACGCAGGTAAAGTCGAGGTAAGACTTTATGAGAATATCGTAGATGAGGAAAAAGGCGTTTACAACAAAGAAGACGGATCTCTCAATGTAAATCCGAATTCTCTTACTGTAACAAGCGCTTACGTAGAGCCGGAGCTTCTGAAAGCAAAAGGCTACGACAGCTATCAGTTCGTACGTAACGGTTTCTTCTGTGCCGATATCCATGACTCCAAGGAAGGTGCGCCGGTATTTAACCGTATCGTATCTCTGAAGAGCTCTTTTAAACTGCCAAAAGCATAAAGAAACAATTAAAAAAGCATAAAAACATATAACAGCAGTGCACCGGGAACCAGGTATTCCGGTGCGCTGCTTGTTTTATACATGGAAAAGAAAGCTCCAAACATTCCCGTGACGATTTCAGTTGCACCCATTTACAGAAACAGGTATACTGATAACACAGGAAAGAGAGGAATTACACATGAAAAAAATCGTGCTTGCTTCCGCATCTCCCAGAAGGCGGGAGCTTTTGAGCCAGGTGGGAGTCACCTTTGAAGTAAAACCTGCCAGTGGTGAAGAACGGATCACCAGTACAGAACCGGCGAAGGTTGTGGAGGAACTTTCCCATCAGAAAGCCACATTTACGGCCCATGCATTAGAAGAAGAACCGAACAGGGATCTGACTGATACAGTTGTGATCGGAGCAGATACCATCGTATCCTATGAGGGCAGGATCCTGGGGAAACCTGCAGATGAGACAGCAGCAAAAAAGATGCTCTGCATGCTGCAGGGGAATACGCACCAGGTATATACTGGAGTGACCGTACTGATCAGAGACGGAGAGAACTGGAAATCCCATACCTTCCATGAATGTACGGATGTGATCTTTTATCCGGTCACAGAGGAAGAAATCATAGAATATGTAAATACCAAAGATCCTCTGGACAAAGCCGGAAGCTACGGGATCCAGGGCGCCTGGGGAGCTTATGTAAAGGGAATCCGAGGGGATTACAACAATGTGGTGGGCCTGCCTGTGGCAAGACTGATCTACGAGACAAAAAAACTGGGAATAAACCTGAGAGGATGAACGACAAAATGATAAAAGCTTGTATATTTGACCTGGATGGAACGATCGCGGATACACTGGAATCCATGGCCTATGTGGCAAATGAGATCATGGAGAAATTTTCTCTGAAACCACAGCCGGCAGATAATTTCCGCTACTACAGTGGCGAGGGAGCGGATATGCTGATCAAAAGATGCCTCATCGATGCGGGAGATCCGGAACTGATTCATTATGAAGAAGTCCGGGAACTTTATCGGAAGAAATTTGATGAGGACCCGCTTTACAAAGTTGTTCCATATAAAAATATGCCGGAAACCCTTCAGAAACTGAAACAAGCAGGTCTTAAGATGGCTGTATGCTCCAACAAACCTCATGTTGCGGCGCAGAAAGTAGTAAAGGCGATCTACGGCGATCTGTTTGATGAAGTGATGGGACAGCAGGAAGGGATCCGCAGAAAGCCGGCGCCGGATGGCCCCTTAAAGATCGCGGAAGATTTTGGTGTAAAGCCAGAAGAATGCATGTACATCGGAGACACAAAGACTGATATGCAGACGGGAAAAGCAGCTGGCATGTATACAGTTGGCGCACTGTGGGGATTCCGTGACAGAGAAGAACTGGAAAATAACGGAGCAGATATCGTAGCAGCCGCTCCAGGGGATCTGTTTACGGTTTATGAGGAGAAAAAAGCATGATCAAGATGGTAGCCAGTGACCTGGACGGAACATTACTTACCGGCGGAAGACAGACGCTGCCGGAAGAAATCTTTCCTCTGGTAAAAGAACTGAAAGAAATGGGAATCCTTTTTGTAGCTGCCAGCGGCAGACAGTATGCCAATATGCGGAATCTTTTTGCCCCGGTAAAAGACGACATGGCGTTTATCAGCGAAAATGGCGGTCTTGCCATTCAAAATGAGAACCTTCTGTACTGCGACAGTTTCGATAAAGATCTGGTAAAAGAGATCATTCAGGCAATCTGGGAAAAACCCGGCGCAGAATTTTCCTGCTCTACAAAAGATTTTTATTACATCATGCCAAAGACAGAACATTACCGCCATCTGATGGTGGAAGAAGTAAAAAATCAGTGTAAGATCATAAAAAGTTTCGATGAGATCACAGAACCCTGCATGAAGGTTGCGGTTTATGAGCGGGAAGGAATGACGGAGGAATCCATCCGGTACTGGAGGGAACGGTTCGGAGAGAGATGTACGGTTGTGACATCCGGATTTGCGTGGGTGGATTTTATCCCGTTTACCACGAACAAAGCAAAAGGAATCCGTAAGTACCAGGAGATCTTGGGAATCGGACCGGAAGAATGCATGGCATTCGGTGATGAATACAATGATATCGAGATGATGAAATCAGTAAAATACAGCTTTGCCATGAAACATGCGAAACCTGGGGTAAAGGCAGCAGCTTCCTACGAGACAGAAAAAGTAGAAGAAGTGCTTCGCAGACTGATCGCGGCAGGCGGAAATATAAAGGAGGTACTGTAAATGTACAAGAAAGAATATGTCCAGACATTTCTGGAAAAACAGGGACAGCTTTTTGATGAGCCGGTAGCGGATGATTTTGAGGAGGCAGAGGCATTTCTTGAGGACTGCATGGCAGTTGTGCTGGATTCTCTGAAAGATGTAAAAAAATATCTCGACGGAATGGGCGCAGATGTAGAGGGACTTTCCCTGAAAGAACTGGAAGAAGAGAGCGAAGTATTTAAACTTCCGGACGGAAAATATATGATCGTAGAAGGCTGACGGAAAGCAGGGATTACACCTCTGAAAATGAAATATGATAAACTTGCATCAGCAAAAAGAAAGCCCTGCCTGTAAATAGTAAATGCGCGGGGAAATAAAATGGTGTAAAGGAGGATGGAATATGAAAAAAAGCAGAGTACTGGCAGTTGTCATGGCTGTGCTTATGATGGTAACGCTGCTTCCATCGATGGTATTTGCCGCAGCAGCTCCATCGGGAACGCTTGATGGAAAACTGAAAGTCAAGGGAACCATCGCAGTAGGATCTACTTTAAGTGCAGACTATTCAAAAGTCAAGCCGGAAGGGATCACAGA
>CAVEKJ010000206.1:3134-4288 GCA_963616205.1 Prevotella sp. | reverse complement strand
GGTTGGGGATTCTTACCGGAAGTACTACCGGCTCCTTCTCGGTCTCGTCGAAGTTTGGCATAAAGTCCACAACGTTTTTGTCCAGGTCTTCCAGAAAGACTTCCTGGGTCAGTTTCTCCAGACGTGCCTCTGTGTATCGCATGGCTGCGGCTCCGTCTCCCTCAATGGAACCGAAGTTTCCTTGTCCGTCCACCAGAGTGCGGCCTTTCTTGAAGTCCTGTGCCATAACGACCAGGGCATCGTAGATGGAACTGTCTCCATGTGGATGATATTTACCCATGGTATCTCCTACGATACGGGCACATTTACGGTACGGGCGGTCGTATCGGATACCCAGTTCGTACATATCGTAAAGAGTTCGACGCTGTACCGGCTTCAGTCCGTCACGTACATCCGGCAGCGCTCTGGAAATGATAACGCTCATGGCGTAATCGATATATGATTTCTGCATGATCTCCGCATAATCGGTGCGGATGATATTGTCCTGTTTCGTATTCATAATTTATTCTCCCAAATTTGATCCGTTGGTGCCAGTCTGCAGTCGATCCATGCATGGATATCCTGCCATCCGGCTTCGACATTTCTCCCTGCTGTTATCAGATATCCAGCTCTGCATCGGTAGCATGTTCATAGATAAATGCCTTACGTGGCGGAACCTCGCTTCCCATCAGGATCTCGGTCACATCGGAAGCCATGCGGGCATCTTCGATCTCCACACGCTTCATCATCCTGGTTTCCGGATTCAGTGTAGTCTCCCACAGCTGCTGGGCATCCATCTCGCCCAGACCTTTGTATCGCTGGAGGGTGAAACTTCCCGGTTTATGGCTCTTGCGGTATTTCTCCAGAGCCTTGTCATCGTAGAGGTATTCTTCCTGGCCCTTCTTTGGCATGACTTTGTAAAGAGGCGGCATGGCAATATAGACATGGCCCTCATAGATCAGTTCCGGCATAAAACGATAGAACAATGTCAGAAGCAGTGTGGAGATATGGGCACCGTCCACATCCGCATCGGCCATGATCACGATCTTGTCATAACGAAGCTTCGTGATATCGAAATCGTTTCCGTATCCTTCGGAAAAGCCACAGCCAAAGGCATTGATCATGGTCTTGATCTCCGCGTTGGCCAGTACCTTGTCAATGGTGGCTTTTTCTAC
>CAVEKJ010000206.1:0-3124 GCA_963616205.1 Prevotella sp. | reverse complement strand
GGATCTTACCGCGGATGGGGAGGATGGCCTGATAGTTACGGTCCCTGGCTGTCTTGGCTGAACCGCCGGCGGAATCTCCCTCTACGATAAAGATCTCGCAGAGTGACGGGTCCTTCTTCTCACAGTTGGCCAGCTTGCCATTGGAATCGAAGGAGTATTTCTGTTTGGTGAGAAGGTTGGTCTTGGCACGCTCCTCAGTCTTACGGATCTTGGCTGCTTTTTCCGCACAGGAAAGGACCGTCTTCAGTGTTTCCAGATTTCGGTCAAAATACAGCACCAGCTGTTCTCCCGCTACCTTGCCGGTTGCTCTGGATGCATCCTGGTTGTCCAGCTTGGTCTTAGTCTGGCCTTCAAAACGAGGTGCCGGATGCTTGATGGATACCACGGCTGTCATGCCGTTTCGGATATCCGCACCTGTGAAGTTGGGATCTTTGTCTTTCAGCACACCGATCTCACGTGCGTAGGTGTTCATCACGGTTGTAAAGGTAGTCTTAAATCCGGTCAGATGGGTTCCGCCCTCGGCATTGTAGATATTGTTACAGAAACCAAGAACATTCTCACGGAACTCATTGGTGAACTGGAACGCAACCTCCACCTGGATCCCGTCTGCCTCCCCTTTAAAATAAACCGGGTCATGAAGAGGCTGTGCGTTCTTATTAAGGTCACGGATGAAACCTACGATTCCCTCCGGTTCATGGTACTCGATATCTTCGACAGTTTCTCCCCTGCGGTCCTCGAAATGGATGGTAAGTTCCGGGTTCAGGTAGGCGGTCTCATGGAGACGGCTCTTTACATCAGCTGCTCCGAATCTTGTTTTCTCAAAGATCTCCGGGTCCGGGAGGAAGTTTACGCAGGTTCCGGTCCCTCTGGTCCTGCCCAGTTTCGGGAGAAGTCCTGCTTCCAGTTCAATGGTAGGGATTCCTCTCTCATAGTGATCGTGATGCACATAACCGTCGCGGCTGATCTTGATATCCAGATAAGTGGACAGGGCGTTTACTACGGAAGAACCTACGCCATGGAGTCCGCCGCTTGTCTTATATGCGGAATTGTCAAACTTGCCGCCTGCGTGCAGCGTTGTAAAAACGAGACGCTCCGCTGATACTCCCTTGGCATGCATATCCACCGGGATGCCTCGTCCATTATCCTCAACGGTACAGGAACCGTCCTTCTCCAGAACAACGTGGATCAGGCTGCCGTATCCTGCAAGGTGCTCATCTACCGCATTATCCACGATCTCATATATCAGATGGTTCAGTCCCTTTCTGGATACGCTTCCGATGTACATACCGGGGCGCTTTCGTACGGCCTCGAGGCCTTCCAGGACAGAGATACTGCCCGCATCATAAGTGTCTTTTTTTGCCATTCCACTGATTCCTTTCTTTTTATATTCGAACGTTTGTTTGTATTATACTCAAAATATAAGCAACTGTAAAGTCCAGAAATTTAATTTTATCAAAAGTATCTGTAAACTTCAAGCGATTTGTGTCCGCTAAAATGCAAAAGGCGGAAAACCCTGCCTTTTTAGGAAGACATGTTTTCCGCCTGCACCGGAACCTCTCAGGAAATTTTTTCCAGAAGGTTCCTCTCACTTAAGGGCCTGGAAAAAAAATATCCCTGTATCATATCCACGCCCCATTTTTCCAGAAGCTTTACTTCGGCTTCTGTCTCAGCGCCTTCCGCGATCACCTTGTAGCCCATGTGTTGCATGATCATGACAATACTGCGGTAAAAAGCTGCCGCCTGGGGATCGCTGCTGATCCCGGTCAGAAGGGAACGATCCATTTTTACCGCCGAAAACGGAATACGCAGCACCGCATTCAGATTGGCATAGCCGGAACCAAAATCGTCCAGGCACATATGGATCCCCACTTCTGCAAAATCATCGATGGATGTACAGAAGCTTTCACTGTATTCCGTTGCCACGGTTTCCGTGATCTCAAACTGAAAATATCCCGGATCCAGATCATATTCCTGTATGATACCGATCAGTACGTGGCTGTATCCCAGCTTCATCAGTTCGGAAGGAGAAAGATTGAATTTTATATTCCGGATCTTCTGCATGATATATTCATGTTCTTTTATGAACCGGCAGACTTTGCGGAGCTGAAGGACGCCCACTTTGGAGATCAGACCCTGTTTTTCCGCGATCCCGATAAATACGTCCGGAGGGATCATCCCCAGCGTAGGATGTCTCAACCGGCTCAGTGCCTCCAGTGTGACAAAATCCTGGTTTTTTATGGAGTATACCGGCTGGTAATATACTTCAAACAGGTCTTCATCCACGGCTTTCCTGAGAAAATGCTCCACTTCCTGCTCATAGTGGAATCCCTCCAGGATCTTGCTGTCCGACTGGATCAGAACCGTATCTTCCGTGTTCTGGACCAGAGATACCATATATTCCATATAAGAAAGAAGGATATCCTCTTTTTCCAGTTTTTCCGCATTCATGATCCCGCAGATTGCCGCATGGAACGAAATATTTTCGTTTTCGACGAGAAAAGGTTTCTGCAGAAATTCTTTTATGCTGTCTCTGGCTTTTTCATAATCCGACAGGGAATCCAGTACGATCAGAAAACAGTTGCCTGTGATCCGGAAGATCTGCATTGAACCGGTGATCTCCTGAAGTCCTTTTGCGATCCGGATCAGCAGCTGGTCTCCTGCCCTGGTCCCGTAGATCCGGTTGATCTGTTTCATGTTACAGGCATCTACTGCAAGAAGATGAAAGCTCTCTCCGGTAGATCTTTTCCCCGATTCATTTGTCAAAATACTGTTTGTCAAACAGACCGGTCATGCTGTCTGTATATTCACCCGGATTGTTCAGGGTGAGATAAATGAGCCACAATCCTACTACAAGCCCGAAACCTGTGAGCAATATTTTTCCGGTAAGTATCTGTAAACTCAGGCAGGCTGCCTCGATAAAAAGAAATCTCCATATGGTACGCCTGGTTTCTTTCTCCGTTGTTTTCCCATAACGAAGTGTAAATCCGGCGATCACCAGCATGAAAAAGAACACATATGCATAGATCATCCAATGAAATCTGCCACGGATGAACCTGCCTTCCGGATCAAAATAAAACAGCCAGCCGTTTCTTAAGTTTGCTATAACAGCCAGGAGCATTCCCAC
>CAVEKJ010000205.1:0-4288 GCA_963616205.1 Prevotella sp. | reverse complement strand
GATCTTTTCTTTCTGAAGAAACCCGTAGGCTTCCTCTCCATCCTCTGCATCATCCACGATCTCATATCCTGCTTTTTCCCAGGAATCCAGTGTTTTCAGATAACTCCTTACAAGAAAATCATCATCTGCCACCAGTGTTCTGTACATCAGCTTTTCCTCCCTTCTTCCGGTATATCATAAATTGCAGGCAGAAAAACCGTAACTTCCGTACCATTATTTCCGCTGCTTACATATTCCATTCCGCCCTGTGTTCCGTAATACAATTCCAGGCGTTCTTTTACATTGGGAACTCCTACTGCGGAAAGTCCGTTCGTCTTTTTTGCATGGCTTCCCAAAAGCTCCCGGATCTGTTCCTCGGTCATTCCTCTTCCGTTATCTTTTACCACAAGGATCAGCTTTCCTTCCTCGACCTTTCCACTGATCCAGATCTTTCCTGTCTGCCGTTTGATATCGATTCCATGAAGAAGAGCATTCTCCACAAGGGGCTGGAGGATCAGCCTTGGAATATAACACCGGTATGCCTCCTCAGAAATCTCATACTCCACCTGAAAACTTCCCTGATATCGGAAATCCTGCAGGTGAATATAATTTTTCAAGATATGGATCTCATCAGCAACGGAAAGAAAACTTCCCTTCTTATTAATGCTGGCCTGAAGAAGCTCCACAAAATCCCCAATCAGTCCTGCCAGCTCTTTTTCCCCTTTTAAGAATGCGGCAAATTTAATGGAATTTAAGGTATTATACATAAAATGCGGAGTGATCTGATACTGTAATGCTTCCAGCTCCGCATCTTTTTTCTGCTGTTCTTCCTCGATCACCTGGGCGATCAAATCTTCAATATAATCCAGCATATGGTTGAATTCTTTTCCAAGAGTTCCAATCTCGTCTGCGGTGGTCACTTCTGTGCGGAGGCTTAAGTCTCCTTCCCCGACTTTTTCGATGGTACCGGTCATGGACCGGAGAGGCCCGCAGACCACTCTGGAAAGCCACAGAGCCAGCAGCACAGCTGCTACAAAAACAGCCCCGAAGATTCCAATCAGGAAAAGCCTCATCTGAGAAAGCCCGCTTAAAACTTCTTTTTTTGGCACCTCCAGATACAGTCCGCAGTCTGAAAAACTTCCTCTGCTGAAAAAGGAGATCACACCGCTTTTTTCTGTATATCCTTCCGTATTCGGAACATCATGGTCTGCAATCTCTTGAAATGTTTTTCCAAGATCATTGTAATCTTCCGAAGTTACTACTTCATTATTTCCATCCACAAGAAGAATTCTGGTGATCTTTTCATCGTTGACCGCTTCCAGATATTCATAATAAACTGCCCGTTCCTTGATATCGGCTGCAACATACCCCAGAATATCTCCATTATCATCTTCCACTTTCTGGATCACGGAAAGAAAGCTGCTGCCTTCATGGATCAGAGATTCCACAAGAACCGGAAAAGAATCTTTCTCCTGTACTTCTTCCAGTTCCTCAATCCGTTCTTTTTTGATTCCCTGCTTGTTTACCGGAAATTCCTCCGATGTCACCGCCATCTTTTTCTCCGGAAAGACAAAGTAAAGGGAGTTGATATCTTTATATTCCCGGCTGTGTTCACGGAGAAGTTCTGCTATGTTTTCCAGTTTGGTTTCGTTCCCGGTACGAAGATATTCTTTCGCGTGGTTCCGGATCTCTTCATCCCAGGCGGTTCTCGTATTCACATAATAAATCTCTTTCAGGGATTCGTCCAGATCTTTTACGGTCTGCTGCATCCGTCCGTACAGGATGCCAGAATAATTTTCTTCAATCATCTCTGCGGCCCGGAGATAAAACACCACGGTAAGGGAACCGGCGGTAAACATGGTTACTGCCAGGATTGCCAGTATGATCTTTGCCCGGATGCTTTTTAACATAGAACTCCTCCCTTCTCATAAACGCAGGAAACAGCAGGAGTATCTTACCCCTGCCTGATTTCCTGTTTTCTGGTTGAATATATGTTTCACAATAAAGGTTTATAACTGTCCGTGTGCCTCGCGCTCGGTGAGCTCCTGCATGATCGCCGGATACATCTTGTCAAGTTTGTATCCGAAAAGCGTTACGATGATCACTGCCGCAATGAGGATCGGTCCGAATTTGTAAAGGGAAACGATCATCTCCAGCGCTGTTTCCGGCTGTGCGGTCATTCCTGCGGAAGAACTTACATATCCGGAGCTGCTTAAGAGCCCTGTGATCACTGCGGAGGCAAGACCTGCGCCAACTTTTGTTCCGATGGAACCACCTGCGAAGATCAGGCTTTCCTGACGGATGTGGTTTTTCCACTGTCCGAACTCAACAACATCGCCGACCATACTGAATACAACTGCGTTTAACGGTGCAAGTCCGATTGCTCGTGTAACACAGCTCATCACCATGAATCCGAAGCTGTATGGATTCAGGAAGAACAGAAGCTGTCCGCCAAGTGCGATAAATCCGCCGACAAATGCGATGTTTCTTTTTCCAAATTTCTTAATTAACGGTGAGCAGACAAAGATTCCTGCTACCAGTACCAGTGTCTCTGTGAGATACAGTGCACTGTACATCCATGTGTCATTGTTGAAGATATATTTGCAGTAGTAAGGAAGAATGGTTCCTGTGATTGTAAAGGATACACTCTGTACTGTCCAGAGAAGCATAACTGCCCAGAAATACTGGTTTGTAAAAAGTGCTTTCAGCATGGTTGGAACCGGAAGTTTCTCGTCTTTCTTTCTTGCCTCGATCTGAACTTTCTCTTCACATTTGAAGAAGCAAAGAAGCAGAAGAACCAGTGCCAGTACTGCCCAGACGCTCATAACTTTGATCCATGCAGCCTGATCGTTTCCAACCAGTTTTACAAGTGGCAGTGTACAGGTTGCAGCGATGATCCTGCCAAGAGGGGAAAGTCCCATTCTCATAACACTGAGTTTATCTCTCTCCGATGATTCACGGATCATCATTGTGGAAAGGCTTCCATATGGAAGGTTGATTGCTGTATAACATATAGTTGTACAGAAGTTATAAGTTACAAACAGATACAGAAACTGAAGCATTCCAGTTGTGTGTGGTACTGTAAAAAGCAGTATTGCTGAGAGTGCAAACGGAACACTCATCCACAGAAGCCAGGGCCTTGATTTTCCCCATTTGGAATTGGTTCTCTCTACAATGACTCCCATGACCAGATCCGAAAATCCGTCAAAACATCTGGAAATCAGCATCACAAGTCCCACTGTTGCTGCGCTGATTCCTACATAATCTGTGTAAAACAGTGTCAGCAGTGTTCCGATCATTCCGAACACGATATTACATCCTACATCTCCTCCAGCATAACACAGCCTTGTTGATACCGAAAGTGTTTTCTTCTTCTCCATCTTATTATCTCGCCCTTTCATTTCTTTTCGTTTTTTTGTTTTCGACTTCCTTTTGATGATTCTATTTTATCGAAAATACGGGATTATCAAAGTGTGAGAAATTTTAGTTTTTTCGGTATTATTTTTGCCTGACTGTTAAATCTGTGCCAAAGTTCTTTGGATTCCAGGATTTTTGCAACCTGGTTTTGTCCTATTTTTATGTTTTGTGTTTTATTTTTGGATAAAGGCCTCTCCGCTTCATGCCTGTGTATCTTATGAAGAAGAATATTTGTCTTCTTTTATGTATGCATCAATGTTCTCTGTGGTAAGCACCTGAGAATCCAGAATCTCATCTTCTCCGGTTCCTTCTCCCTGCAGATCTTTTACAATATATCGGATGGTTTCGTAACCGATCTGGTACCCGGACTGGGCCCCCAGCGCCACGATACGACCGTCCTGGACTGCCTTCAGGGCGTCTTCCTGGGCATCTACGGAAACAATGGAAATTCCCCTCCCCTCGGTTGCCTCCGAAAGTCCCAGGGCTGTCACTGCACTGGTGGTCATGATACCGTCAAGATCCGGATATTTCTCAAGGATCTCGTTCACGTCTTTCTGGGAAACGCGCATATTGCTATAGCCGTTCCGCACCATTTCAATGGTGATCCCCGGCTCTTTTTCCATATATTTTTCAAACCCGGTCACACGCATCCTGTGTCCTGCCTGATTGAAATCACCGGCGATCACACCGATCTTTCCTTTGTGATTCAGCGCCTCCGCCAGTTTTTCCCCAAGCTCGTAGCCCAGCTTTTCATTGTCGATCCCGATATATGGGACGTCGGAATCCTCGATGGGTGTATCACAGGCATATACAGAAATCCCCTTTTTCTTTGCCTGCCGGATATAATCTTCGCTGTCATAGGAATCAATGGGGGAAACAGCCAGTGCCTGGA
>CAVEKJ010000204.1:0-4301 GCA_963616205.1 Prevotella sp. | reverse complement strand
CTTCAGAAATTGTTTATAGTTATGGGGATCACCTGTGGTATTCTTCTGTTCTTCATCCGGATCCCGGTTCTGAGCCTGTACCAGCTTTCACCGGAAACCAGGGATATGGCAAATACATTTCTTATCATTTTATCCGTGGTGATGGTGGGAATGTCCTACCAGATGCCGACAAACGGCGGCATTATCCGTGGAAGCGGAAGCATTGCCTATTCCATGAAAGTGGATCTCATCAGTACCTGGGTGATCGTGATCCCCCTGTCCATGTTTATGGCATTTGTGGTCAAAGCATCCCCGGCAGTGGTGGTATGCTGCCTGAATGCGGATCAGATCTTTAAATGTGTGCCTGCATTTTTGAAGTGCAATTACGGACACTGGATCAAAAATATGACAAATTAAGGGCCGGCAGAAGATATTTCTTGACGCCTGTGGAAACTGTAGGTAGAATAAAATAAAGCTTTAGCGAAATCCAGTGTGGTATCCACCTAAAATTCCCGGATAAACTTGACAAAGATATGAGCTTATAGTACTATTTTACTCATATCATACTAACTCAGTGGGAAAATAGGAATACCCGCTGGAACACAGGAGGAACAAGAAATGAGAAAAAAAGTACTGGCAGCTCTTCTGGCAGCTGCAGTAGCCGGAGCTACTGCTGTGTCAGGAACAGCAGTTTTTGCAGCAGATACAACAGAAGGAACCAAGGCTGAAGGCGGTAATATCACGATCGCAGAGACTGCAGATCCGCAGAATATCAATCCGCTTTATGTTGTGGATCAGACAAGTTTTGATATGATGCAGGCACTGTATAGCCCGTTTTTTGAAATCGTGAATGGCGAGATGTATTATGGAAACGGACTCTGTGAGAGCGTGACAGCCAACGATGATGCCAGCGAGTTTACCCTGAAACTGAAAGACGGACTGAAATGGCACGATGGAGAACCAATCACAGCCGATGATGTGGTATTTACCATGCAGGTCCTGGTAGATGAGAAGCAGAATGTTCCCTATGCCTCTTACGGATATGTCAATGACAAGGCAGTAGAAGCTGAGAAGGTAGATGATCTTACCGTGAAGCTTTCCCTTGGATCTTCTTCTGCAGGTTTTCTTGGCGGACTGAGCCAGGTTTACTGTATTCCGAAACACATCTATGACGGTGTGGAGAATATCGGAGAAAGTGATCTCAACAATGATCCGGTAGGAAGCGGCCCATTCAAGTTTGAGGAATATAAATCCGGTGAGTATTTTAAAGTAACGAAATTCGATGACTATTATGAGGATGTAAATCTGGATTCCATTACTTTCAAGATCGTAAAAGACTCCAGTTCTGCCAATGCGGCACTTGCAAGCGGGGATCTGGATGCACGTCTGATCAGTGCAGATGACTACGATACAGTCAGTGCTTACGATAATGTAAATATCAATACCTACAATTCCGGACGTGTCAACGCCATGTTCATGAATGAGCTCAACGAGGATCTTCAGGATGTGAAGGTACGCCAGGCCATTGCATATGCACTCAACAAAGAAG
Source organism: Prevotella sp. (assembly GCA_963616205.1). Classification (GTDB taxonomy): domain Bacteria; phylum Bacillota; class Clostridia; order Lachnospirales; family Lachnospiraceae; genus Blautia_A. The sequence goes on along the minus strand of CAVEKJ010000204.1, from coordinate 2,773 downwards.
AGTTCTGTCAGTTTGCATTCCTTTCTGAGGACTATGCAGAGCCGGCAGATTCCCTGTTCACACCGGATACACTTTATTATGCGAAACCGGACAATACTTACGATAACGATCCGGCCAAGGCACAGGAACTTCTTTCCGAAGCAGGAAAGACCAGCCTTTCCCTGAATCTGATGTATATCTCAACAGATAAGACCATGGAGAGTGAGGCTCTGTATGTACAGTCTGCACTGGCTAACGTTGGAATTACCATCAATCTTGTTCCGACGGATGAGTCTACCTTCAAGAACAAGACCAAAGATCCGGAGTGCACAGATTATGATCTGGTCTTAAGCTTCTACACTCTGGGAGAAGAGCCGAGCCTTTACGCAGATATGTGCTCCACAGACAGCCGTTCCAACTATTCCAGGATCAAGGATGCAGATCTGGATGCCCTGTGGGAAAAAGGCAACAGCACTGCGGATGAGACCGAGCGCAGTGAAGTGTACAAAGAGATCCAGAATACCATCAATGACAATATGTATATTTATCCAATCGCATATTCCAACGGTTTCTATGCAGTAAACAAAGATTTCGGAGGTTTTGATGAGTGTCTGTTAAAGACTATTTATTATGATTACTCCAAGATCTATACACTGGAGAAATAAAATCGGATCTTATAAAGACTTTATAAGAGATAAAGACCGGAAACAAGAGAGGCTGACGCGTTTTTTGCGTCAGCCCATTTCCTGTTTTCAGGGAAAATAAAGGAGGTATATTTTGAAGAAGATCGTAAACCGTCTGATACAGTGCATTCTGACATTGTTTATCGTTTCGGTTCTCTGTTTTGCGCTGACAAAAGCAGCACCCGGAGATCCTGTCCTGACTTATGTGGAACCAAATATGAGCGAAGAATATATCCAGAACCTGAGAGAAAGTTTAGGACTTACCAAGCCTCTCTACGAACAGTATTTTCTGTGGCTTGGCAGGATCTTTCACGGAAATTTCGGAAACTCCCTGATGAATAACCGACCGGTCCTCACACAGATGCTGGAACGTCTTCCTGCAACTGTGATCCTTATGGGAACCAGCATGCTGCTTGGATTTCTCATTGCCATTGTTCTGGGCCTGTATTCCGGAAAGAATAAGAACGGGATCCTGGATAAGATCACCAGTCTGTTCTGTTACGTGGGAATTTCGATCCCCACATTCTGGTTTGGCATTATGCTGATCTATCTGTTCAGTGTACATCTCCATATCCTGCCCAGCATCGGCATGCATTCGGACGGCAACCGTTCCTTTGGGGATCTGGTGCTTCATATGGTCATGCCCTGCGCAGTCCTGACTTTTGCTAATGCATCACAGTACATCCGGTACTTAAGAAGCAGTACGATCACGGAAATGTCCTCGGATTACGTTATGGTACAGAAAGCCTACGGAATGAAAGAATCCGGTATTCTGTTCCACCATGTGCTGAAAAATGCCATGCTGCCTATGATCACAGTTCTTGGAATGAGCCTGCAGTCACTGGTTTCCGGTGCCATTATCACAGAGCAGGTTTTTGCATGGCCAGGGATCGGCCAGCTGGCAGTTACGGCCGTTATGCAGTACGATTATCCACTGATCATGGGAATTACCATGTTTACCGCACTTCTTGTGGTACTCGGAAATCTTCTGGCAGATATCCTGTATGCTGTCTTTGATCCGAGGATCCGCAAGGCAGGATGTTAGGAGGTGAAGGAACGTGAGAGAAAATATCTGGAAAAACATCAAACTTGGTTTTAAGACAAACAAACTGGCAGTAGCAGGAGCGGCAGCGATCATTCTTCTGGCTCTGATTTCCATATTTGCGTTTCTGTATCCGGTGGATCCAAACGCTATCAGTGCCACAGAACGACTGAACGCCCCTTCCATGGCGCACCTGTTTGGAACGGATGATATGGGCAGAGATTATCTGGCTCGCTGTATTTACGGTGGAAGAGCGTCCCTTCTGGTAGGATTTCTGTCCATGATCCTTTCCACGGCCCTTGGTGTGATCGTAGGATCGGTCAGCGGATTTGTGGGTGGGACCGTGGATGCGGTACTGATGCGCCTTGTGGACGCGCTGATGAGCCTTCCTACTTTCCTGATCATGATCGTTATGAATGCTTTCCTGAAACCGGGACTTCAGAACATTGTCCTGATCATCGGTTTTCTGACCTGGATGAATATTGCCAGGATCGTCCGTGGTGAGACCATTTCCCTGAATGAGAGAGAATATGTGATCTACGCAAAGATCTCCGGGCAGAAAAAGTTATCTACCATTGTGCACCATATCCTTCCAAATATCATGCCGACGATCATCGTAGCTGCCACCATGAACATTGCCAATGCCATTCTGATGGAGTCTGCACTGAGCTTTTTCGGCCTGGGTATCCAGCCGCCTACTGCATCCTGGGGAAGTATGTTAAGCAACGCCCAGCACTATATCCAGCAGGCCCCGTACCTGGCTATCTTCCCGGGTATCCTGATCCTGATCACGGTCATCAGTTTCAATTATCTGGGAGAAGTCTTAAGAAAAGTATTTGAGCCGAAGTAAGGAGGACATGGACAAATGGAAAAATTACTGGAAGTAAAAGATCTGAAAGTGTCTTTCTTTACAGACCTTGGGGAGACACAGGCAGTAAAAGATGCGGGTTTTGCCATTGGTGAAGGGGATTTTTTTGGGATCGTAGGGGAATCCGGAAGTGGAAAAAGTGTGACCACCAAATCCATTCTCCGTCTCGGCCCAAATAACTGTAAGATCATGGGTGGAGAG
>CAVEKJ010000203.1:0-4336 GCA_963616205.1 Prevotella sp. | reverse complement strand
AATATGTACCGCTCACAAAGAAGCTGCCCCTTTTCATTCAGGTAGAAGACAAGCTTCTGTATCTCAACGAAAAAGTCAAGACTATCCAGGGAGAGGATCAGGAAGATGCGAAGGTTCTGGGGCATCAGTATGAAGTGACCGTAGAACCATACAGCCAGAGCAGAGAGAAGCAGCTGAAGAGAAAACGTACAAAGGCATTGCTTACTCAGGGAAAGGCCGGAAAAAAGGCAGTTCTTGTACGAAAACTCTACGAGATACAGAAGGCAAAACAGAAAAAACAGATCTGGCTGATCTCTGACCGTACGACTCGCGGTGATGACAATGGAGAGGTAATGTTCCGTTATCTCTGTGCAAATCCGGACCCTACGGTGGAGCCATACTTTGTAGTCAACAAAGATACACCGGATTATGCGGAAATGAAGAAGCTTGGAAAAGTTGTGGAACCGTTTTCCTGGAAACATAAACTTCTGTTTCTGCTGAATGAGTTTTCCCTGTCTTCCCAGGCGAACAAACCGGTGATCAATCCATTTGGAAAACTGGAGTATCTGTACCGTGATATCATTTATGACAAAAAACTGGTATTTTTACAGCATGGTGTCACCAAGGACAACCAGTCCAAATGGCTGAATAAATACAACCGTAATCTTTTCGGATTTATCGTCAGCACAAAGCCGGAGTATGATTCTGCCTTTACCTATGACTATTTTTATCCGGAAAAAAATATCTGGCTTACGGGAATGCCACGGTATGACCGTCTGGTCCATGATGAGCGCAAATATGTGACGGTGATGCCTACCTGGCGTAAGAGCCTTTCCTCAGGAACCGATGCCAGAGGTGTATGGCAGCTTGGAAAAGAATTTGAGGAGAGTGAATATTTCCATTTTTATGATGATCTTCTCAACAATGAGAGACTTCTTACGGCAGCAGAGAAATACGGATATAGCATCTGCTTCATGCCGCATCCAAATACCATTGACGGCCTGCACCTGTTCCGTCAGGACCCACGGGTGAAATTTATGGATTCCTCCTATTCCTACAAGGATATCTTTGCCCAGACAGACCTGATGATCACGGACTATTCTTCGGTTGCTTTTGATTTTGCATACTTAAGAAAACCCATCGTATATTCTCAGTTTGACAGAGACAGCTTTTTCAGTGGTGCTCATTCCTACACAGAGGGATACTTTGACTATGAGAGAGATGGTTTTGGTGAAGTGGAGCACACGCTGGACGGAACTGTGGACCGGATCATCGAGTATATGGCAGATAACTGCCAGATGAAAGATAAATATCTGAAACGGATGGATGAGACCTTTGCATTTAATGACCGCAACTGTTCCAGACGTGTGTATGAGAAGATCATCGAAAACCGGTGATATGGAGGTTGGAACTTGGAAGGAAACCGGGAAATAAAGTTTGATAAATATAATTCCCAGGCAATAAAGGGAATTGCCATTGCAATGATGCTGTTTCATCATATGTATCTGAGCAAAGACCGATTTGAAACACTGAATGTTTCTTTCGCGCCGTTTACGGCGGATCGGATCATGTATCTGTGCAGGACATTTAAGATCTGTGTGCCGATCTATGCGTTTATTTCCGGATACGGACTGTATCTCAGTTACAGAAAAAATCACTCCACACCTGGCAAATGGACCGCAAAAAGACTGATAAAAACAATGGGAGGGTTCTGGATCATATGGGTGCTTTCTGTTGTTCTCTTACAGTTGTATAACGGTTATGCCACGACCAGGTATTTTGGAAGCGGAGATATTGCCAAAGGTATTGGCGCAATGGTGATAGACTTTTTTGGACTGGCAAAACTTTTCGGAACATCAACTCTCAACGGAACCTGGTGGTATATGAGTGCAGCGGTTATTTTTATCATCTGCGTACCGCTGTTTATGATAAAAGAAGAGTACCTGGTACTGATCCTTGTGGCTGTTGCCGTATTTCCGAGAACAATTTCCCTGGAAGTTATGGGGGTTACAGGTGTTTATGCGTTCCTGCCGGTATTTCTCATGGGAATGTGTGTGGCAAAATATGATCTGTTTAACCGGTGGTTCCGGGTATGGAATGACGGAGCGAAGCATGTCCTGAAGTTTCTGCTGGAGCTTCTGGCTGTGTATGTCTTGTATAAAGCGTACAGAACTCTGCCGCTGACTGTATACAGCGAGATCCACTGGGGTTTGTATCCGATCGTATTTATGGCGTTCTGCTGCGAGTTTATCAATGTTATTCCGGGAATACGGCAGGTGCTGCTGTTCCTCGGCAAGCATTCCATGAACATCTTTCTGATACATACATTCATAAGGCAATATTCCTTTGTGTATGTAAGCGGACATTTTCTTACCAATACCCTGACGCTGCTGCTGGTTTCGCTGGCTGTGTCTGTGGTACTGGAATGGCTGAAAAAAGTAACCGGATACAACCGTCTGATCCAGAATATCTGTGCAAAAGTCGGATAAACAAAGCAGAGATTCCTTAAAATCTTGACAGAAAAAACTGAACTGGTTAAAATTAGTTGAAACTATTCAAAAAAAATAAAACCTAAAAGGAGAGGAACCAAAGATGAAGAAAAAAATCTTAGCAGCTCTTACAGCAGGAGTCCTTACAACAGGACTTATGGCCGGAAATGTATTTGCGGCAGACACAGAGGTAAAAGGTGACAAGGACCTGAAGGGTGAGGTTTACGCATTTATCGCAGCCAGCCTCAGCAATTCCATGGAGGAGATCCAGAAGGATTTCAATGAGCTTTATCCGAATGTAACGATCTATTACAGTGCAGACAGTTCCGGTACACTGCAGACACAGATCGAGGAAGGCGCACGCTGTGACCTGTTCTTTTCCGCAGCAGACAAGCAGATGGATGCCCTTACAGAGGAGAAACTTACCAAAGAGGATACCGTTGTTGATCTTCTTGAGAACAAAGTCGTTCTCATCAAACCGAAGGATGGAGAGACTAAGGTAACTGGATTTGAGAACATTACAGATGCCGAGAATATGGCACTTGCAGGTGAAGACGTTCCGGTTGGACAGTACTCCCGTGAGATCTTCAATAATCTTGGTATCATGGACGATGTCAACAACATGGAGATCAATGAGTGCAAAAATGTAACCGATGTACTTGCAGCAGTCAGCGAAGGAAGTAATGAGGTTGGTGTTGTATATGCGACAGATGCAGCATCCGTTGCTGATAAAGTAGATATCATCGCAGAGGCACCGGCAGACAGCCTTCAGACTCCGGTTCTTTATCCGGTAGGCCTCATCGAGGACAAAGAGGCATCTGATGATGACGTTAAGGCAGCAGAGGCATTCCTTGACTATGTAGAGTCTGATGCAGCCATCAAAGTATTTGAGGATTATGGATTTGCAGCATATGACGCAGAGGCAGCAGAGGATAAAGATGCAGAGGCTTCCGCAGACAGCGCAGACACAGCAGAAGACAGTACAGATTCTGCAGACAGCACATCCAAATAATAGTATGCGGAAAAACGGCAGACAGTAATTTCTGGAATTGCTGTAAATGCCAGTGCAGGAATGAATTATGACAGAATTTTTGAAAGAAATAAACTGGAGTCCATTATGGATCTCCTTAAAAACAGGTCTGGTTGCAACAATAATCGCCTTTTTTCTGGGAGTATTCTGTGCCAGAAAGATCATGAAGCTGAAACCGGGAGCCAGAGCAGTTCTGGACGGTATCCTTACCCTTCCGCTGGTTCTGCCTCCTACGGTAGCAGGATTTTTTCTGCTTCTGATCTTCAGTCTGAAAAGGCCGCTGGGAAGTTTTCTTCTGGACAATTTTGATATCAAGATCGTGCAGACCTGGAAAGGCTGTGTGATCGCAGCGGCAGTGATCGCATTTCCGCTGATGTATCGCAATGCCAGAGCAGCTTTTGAGCAGGTGGATGTGAATCTCATTTATGCAGGACAGACACTGGGAATGAGTGATAACCGGATTTTTTGGCGTGTGGTCATGCCGGCAGCAGGCCCCGGAATCGCTTCCGGAACGGTGCTGGCTTTTGCCCGTGCCATCGGTGAATATGGAGCGACCTCCATGCTTGCCGGAAACATCCTTGGAAAAACAAGAACAGTTTCTGTTGCCATAGCAGCAGAGACCGCTGCAGGAAACTATGGAACCGCAGGCTTCTGGGTTGTTGTGATCGTGCTGATCTCCTTTGTGATCGTGGCGCTGATCAATATTGTATCCGGAAGAGGAATGAAGACAAGAAGGTGGATCTGATGGGAGTCAGCGTAAATATCGAAAAAAACTTCCGGGATTTTTCCCTGAAGGTGGATTTTGAAGGCAGTTCTGCAGCCATTGGCCTTCTTGGGG
>CAVEKJ010000202.1:0-4337 GCA_963616205.1 Prevotella sp. | reverse complement strand
GCGGTGGTGTATTAAATGTGATTCTGAATCTCTTTTTTGTCATTGTCATCGGAATGAATGTAAACGGAGTTGCCACTGCTACCGTGATCTCCAATGTTGTCAGTTCTTCCATTCTTTTTATCAAACTGACAAAAACAGAGAAATGGATACATCTGGATGTACATAAATTATCCGTCGATAAAGCCTGTCTCCTGAAGATTCTGCGAATCGGGCTTCCAGCGGGAATCCAGAGTGCCGTGTTCAATATTGCCAATCTGGTGATCCAGTCCGCGATCAACAGTCTTGGAACTCTTGTTATCGCAGCTTCCAGTGCAGCCTTTAATCTTGAGATCCTGGTATATTATGTATTTAACTCTTTCAGCCAGGCTTGTACGACATTCGTCGGACAGAATTATGGAGCAAAACAGATCCGGCGTTGTAAAAAAGTTCTGCTGTTATGTATAGGCGAAGGTCTGGTGGCAACTGCCGCAGCAGCCATCCTGATCCTCTCCAGCGGAAAATTCCTGCTTTCTCTGTTTAACAGTGATTCACAGGTCATTGCGATCGGCTATACCCGACTGGTCATTATCTTTTCCGCATACATTTTCAGTCTGCTCTATGAAATTATGTCCGGTTACCTCCGTGGTTTCGGAATTTCCTTTGTTCCGGCACTGCTTACAACCATCGGTGTGTGCGGAACCAGGATTGCATGGGTATATGGCGTATTCCCGAATCACCGGAATTTTTCCGGAAAAGTGTGGATGATGCTGTGAAATTATATTCCGCCGGCAGCACAGGCTCAACATTTGTGGATGATTGGGAAGAAGTGGAACCTGCATTTCGGAAGGCGTTGGCAGCTTTACGTGTTTCCGCAGAAACACCAGATGAAGTAGCAAATATGTCACTGAAGGAGAAGAAGGTTTTTGTAAAAATATTCCAGACCTTTGACCGGCTGTTTGCACAGCTGAAATCTTTTACAAGATATGAGGAGAGCATGCTGGAAGAGTATGGCATTAATCAGGAAGAATATGAGGATTATGCCGGATATTACCAGAATGCACTGGAAGAAATCAGAATTGCAAACGGAGATGGAAAAGAACAACCAGGAGAAGATGATATACAGCCGACAGATTTGGATTATGAGTTAATGGCGTACAGCAATACAAAGATTGATTATGAATATATCATTAATCTGATCCAAAATATTGTTACACCGGATGAAGACTCAGAAAATATGTCACCGGAAGAACGTCAGAAGCGAATGGATGAGGTCAAACAATATGTCTGTGAATTGCAGAAATCAAATCCCAAGATAGCAAAAATGATGACAGATTTGATTTATAAGATTGAGATGGATGACAGAGAATTCAGGGGAAAATCCATTCTTAATATTATGGAAAAAATGAAATATGACTGCATTAATAAAGTAATCACAGATTTCTGCACAACCTGGTATGCATCAAAAGAAGATGTAATGTATGCGGCTATGCATTACAGAAACGGGAAGATTCCAAATGAGAGTGTGATTAAGGATACCCTTAATTATGCAGAGTACAAAGCAACGCAGGAAAAACCTTTGCCCAAATTTAAGTATAACCGACGCTGTATAGAAGAATTAGGTAAGATCCTGGATGAGGAAATAAGACCACTGCTTGACATTGCATAATTTACTGTAAATGCTTATATCAGCGTAAGTGATTTCTGGAAAGGAATAACCTATGCAGAATGATGTAAACAAAAAACAGCTGTTTTACGAGTACTATCATCAATGGATAGAAGTGTACAAAAGAGGTGCGATCAGAGAAGCGACAATGGCAAAATATCTGATGACACTGAAATGGGTAAAAAAACTTGCTCCAGATCTGCAGATGGCAGAACTTACCCGGACAACGTATCAGAAACTGCTTAATGATTATGCCAGGGAACATGAGAGACAGACAACACTGGATTTTCATCATCAGCTGAAAGGTGCGATTCTGGATGCAGTAGATGAAGGGCTTATTGAACATGATCCAACCAGAAAGGCGATTATCAAAGGAAAAGCACCAGGTGCCAAAAGAATAAAATATCTTAATCAATTTGAACTTCATACACTAATCACACATCTGGATATCGGGGAGCAGGTAAACTGGGACAGCTTTATCCTGCTGGTTGCAAAAACCGGTATGCGTTTTTCAGAGGCACTTGCCATTACACCGGCAGATTTTGATTTTGCAAGGCAGACTTTATCTGTCAGCAAAACCTGGGATTATAAAGGCGATGGTGGATTTTTACCAACGAAAAACAAATCATCTGTAAGGAAAATTCAGATTGACTGGCAGATCGTAGTTAAATTCTCGGAACTGATAAAGAACCTTCCCGATGACGAACCAATTTTTGTAGGTGAGACAAAGATTTATAATTCCACAGTAAATGATACATTGACCAGGCATTGCAAAGAATGCGGTATATCCGAGATATCGATTCATGGACTTAGACATACCCATGCATCATTGCTGCTATTTGCCGGAGTATCCATTGCCAGTGTGGCCAGAAGGCTGGGACATGCCAGTATGACAACAACGCAGAAAACATATCTGCACATTATTCAGGAACTGGAAAATAAAGATGTAGACTTAGTTATGCGAACTTTATCCGGTTTGTAAACCAGACAAGGGCCAAGCGGATAAAATCGTCCGCAGTTGGTTAAAGTATTAAAGAAATACTTACGCTGATAATAAAAAGGACCTGTAAAAGGCGAGATTCAACAAATGGTTCTGCCTTTGTCAGATCCTTTTTTGATTCTGGAATACGGATTGTTAAGTGCTAATATTCGTTCATGAACAGGTAATGAAGCGAAACACTGATAATGCTTTATCGCAGATGCTCAGTAATTATAAGCCCCCTCATAAGCATTACACCGTTCTTTCCGATGTTCCTGCTTCACACAGGAGCTGCACCGGTCGCAGAATTCCTGCTCGTAGCAGGTAGAACAGACACATCCCCCACAGGCATCCCGGTTATAAGCCGGCGTACAGGTGAAAGGAAGGGTATCCTTTGTAGTTTCCGTACTCATAAAATCACGCTCCTTTTTTCTATATTATAGACTTATCAAAAAAGCGTTTCAATACGAATAATCAGAAAATAACAGAATTATACCATAAAAAAATAGTTAATGATCAATTGATATAATATTACACATCAAATATTGCAGAATCCATCACTACGTCAGTGACATTTCATATATTACCGCCTTACATTAGTGCCGCCCACCGTGCAGGCAACATCCTAATCCTACCGGGAGGAACTCCATCTACCAGAAGCCCCGCAAGGTAACACCAACCCACTCTCTGTCACAGGAAGCCCGATCTCCTGTGACTCCACACTACCTTTCCATGGCTTCAGTTCCGTAGCCAGCATATAAGTCAGTACCGCCGGAGCAAGCCCTGTAGTATAAGAATTCACAAGGAAAAACAGCGGATCATCACTTAAGATCTTCGTACAGAGTTTGATCAGCGGATGAATCGCATCCTCGATCTTCCAGATCTCACCCTTCGGTCCACGTCCATAAGAAGGCGGGTCCATAATGATCGCATCGTAATGATTGCCTCTTCGGATCTCACGTTCTACGAACTTTACACAGTCATCTACCAGCCAACGGATCGGCGCGCCGGAAAGACCGGAAGCAGCCGCATTCTCTTTTGCCCAGTTGACCATACCCTTGGAAGCATCCACATGAGTAACAGAAGCACCAGCCGCAGCAGCAGCCAGAGTAGCACCGCCCGTATAAGCAAAAAGATTTAAGACCTTGATCGGCCGGCCAGCGTTACGGATCTTCTCACCGAACCAGTCCCAGTTTACTGCCTGTTCCGGAAAAAGTCCCGTATGTTTGAAGCTGAAAGGCTTCAGATTAAAAGTAAGATCTTTGTAATGGATCTCCCACTGATGAGGAAGATCAAAGAACTCCCACTCACCGCCGCCACGGCTGCTTCTGTGATAATGACCGTTCATATGCTTCCAGCCACGGTTCTTACGCGGAGTATCCCAGATTACCTGTGGGTCCGGACGAACCAGAAGATAATCTCCCCAGCGCTCCAGTTTTTCACCTTTTGATGTATCAATGACTTCATATTCTTTCCATCCATCTGCAATCCACATGATGTTATTACCTCTTTCATAGAAAATTTTGTAAAATATCTGTATATGACATTTCCGGAAATTACTGTACCCGGTTCAGCTGCCCGGGCCATGATCCCATAGAACTGCCATAATAATGTTTTTTCCAGTATAGAGGAAAAATGAAAGCCATGCAAGAGAAGCGCATGATTTTACACGAAAGATTTGACAACAGCGCTTTTCCATACTAAAATGTACGAGAG
>CAVEKJ010000201.1:0-4354 GCA_963616205.1 Prevotella sp. | reverse complement strand
ATCTCGCCGGATGAACCGTTTTTTCCGGCATCAATGTAAAAAGCCATGGGGAACCTCGATTCTTTTTTTTCTCTATCATATCCTGAAAAAAGGAAAAATATGCATGGTGCGGAATCTGTCGCTAAATTCTGTGGATAGGCTCTTACATTCTGCTAAAATCCGCATTTTTGCTGTGCTATGCTTGGGGCAGAAGGGGTGATGTGAGATGATAGAGGTCATTTATAAGGAGGATACGGCGGAACAGGAAACTACGCAGGAAACATTTTCCATGCCAAGAAATGTAAGGCAGATCGGGCTGGCGAATGGGGATTACAGGATCTATATAGAAGATTATGTATACACTTTTCTGTGCAGCCTGTCGGAGAATGAAAAGGCAGAGGGACAGGGAAGCCTGGCAGTGCTTACCGGTGAGATCCAATGGACTTCGGATATGACTGTGTTTTTTGTAAAAGGTGCACTTGCCGCGGATGAGATGGAGGTATCTGCGGAGCATATCGATCTTTCGGAAAAAAACTGGCAGAAGATTCAGGATGATAAGGAACGGTATTTTCCGGAGCAGGAAGTTGTGGGATGGTTTTTTGCACAGCCGCAGATGCCAATCGAGAGCACAGAACTTTTTGTGAAAGTACATCTGAGGCATTTTGGGGGAGAAAAGATCCTGATGTTAATGGATCCCGGGGAACGGGAAGATGCTTTTTTCCGTTATGATAACGGCGCGATGGAAAAACTGAGCGGGTATTATATATATTATGAAAAAAATTCTCAGATGCAGACCTATATGATCGAGCGAAGCCAGAAAGAAGGCGGGGAAGCGTCAGAGAAAGTGGAGGACAAGGCTGTCAGAAATTTCAGAAAGATCATAGACAGCAAAAAGCCGGAGGAACGGGAGGAGGAGAGAACTTCCGTTTTTTCTTATGCGGCTACAGTATGCCTGGCACTGGCAGTTCTTGTAGCAGGTGTGAATTTTTACAGGAACCGTCAGGAAAAAACGGGAGTTCCGGAAGATTACCGTGCTGCTTCCGCTTCGGTGGTGCAGATAACGCCGGCAGTTACAGAACCGGTACAAAATATATCGGTCACGCCGGAACCGTTACAGACTCAGGAACCATTACAAACGCAGGGACCGGTGCAGACGCAGGGACCGGTGCCGGTAACGTCTTCCCTGACGGAAACCGCACAGAAAAAAGAAAAAATCTCTGTGACACCTGTCCCAAAAACATCAAAAAAACAATCCATTACAGAAGCGCCCCAGAAGAAGGAAAATAAGGCTGAAGAGAAAAAAACAGAAGAGACTTCAGCGGCAGTGGGAAACACAGGAGAAACCTATGTGATCCGTCCGGGCGATACCTTATATCAGATCAGTCTGAACCGTTACGGGACGGTAGAAGCTATGGAACAGATCTGTGCGTTAAATGGAATTTCTGCCAATGAGATCATTTATCCGGGGCAGGTAATTGTACTACCCTGAGGGAGTGTGTTATAATAACTGGAAAAACAATATCAAATAAACACATAAGGTAAGGGATACAGTTGTGAATATCATAAAAAAAATACAGAAAAAACAAAAGCGGAAAAAGCTGATGAAGCAGAAAGCCCGGCTGGCACAGGAACAGGCCGCGCAGGAAGGGGCTTATCGCGGAAAAACTTCTCCTCGCAGAAGGATTTCCAAAAGAGGAAAAAGAGTGATCGCGGTGGCAGTGGTTGTTGCAGCAGTCTGCCTGGTTTTTCTCTACATGGAAAAAAGAAGTTATCACAGTTATAAAGTATTAAATACAAGTGAACAGGAAGATGTTGTTTCCACGCAGTATGTGGAGATGGACGGAGATATCCTGCGATACAGCCCGGATGGCGTATCGGTTGTGGACAACAGCATGAACACGGTCTGGAATGAAACATACACGATGCAGAATCCGATCGCGGATGTGAACGGAAGCAGGGCGGTTGTTGCGGACAGTGAAGGAACAGAACTTTATATCTGTGACAAAAAAGGTGTTACCGGAACGGTAACAACATCTTATTCTATCGTGAAAGTACGGATCGCATCCAACGGAATGGTTGCGGCGATCCTGGATAATGGGGATAATACCTGGATCAATTTCTACAATTCAGATGGAAGTCTGGTTGCGGAGAATCTGACCAAGATCGATGATCCGGGATATCCGATGGATGTAGCGGTATCGGATAACGGAGTGATGATGGTAACATTTCAGTATGTTGACGGAAGCAAGACTACCAGCTATGTGGCATTCTATAATTATGGAGATGTGGGACAGAATGAGGATGACCGGATCGTAAGCGGATATACTTATGAAAACGTGGTGATCCCGCAGGTAGAATGTATCAGTGACAGTCAGTATATTGCTTTGCGCGATGATGGATTTTCCACCTATCAGGGAAACCAGATCCCCAAGGAAAGCAAAACGGTCAATGTAAAGCAGGAGATCGTAAGTACATTTTTCAGCGATGATCGGATCGGGCTTGTGTTTAAGAACAATAATAAAGACGATCTGTATACAATGGAAGTTTATAATATGAACGGACAGCTGAAATTCCGTAAAAACTTTAATATTCCATATACCACGATCAAGATGAGCGGGGACAATATCATCATGTATAACAGTTCGCAGATCTGTGTGATGAACAACCGAGGTGTGCAGAAATATGCCGGAAATGTAGACGGGACGATCCGGGATTTCTTTAAGATCGGATGGAATAAATATCTTATGGTACTGGATACAGGTGTCAGCACCATAAAACTCAGTTAAGGGAGGCGGATATGAGCTGGACATGGCTTGGACTGGCGGTGCTGGTTCTGCTTGCGTTTTCCATGGCAGATGGATACAGGCATGGTTTTGTAAAGGAAGTAGTATCTGCGCTGCTTGTTCTGATCTCCGTTGCACTGGTGTGGCTGATCAATCCTTATGTGAATCAGTTTATACGTGAAAATACGCCTGTTTATGAAAAGATCCAGACTGCCAGCGAATCATTTGTAGATTCTCTGGCAGATGGAAAAGAAACCATGGATGAGGAAGAACAGAATGCGCTGATCAGCAGCATGGACCTTCCGGAACTGCTCCAGAAGGGAATGACAGAAAATAATACAGCGTCTGTATATCAGTACCTGGCAGTTAATACATTTGCAGGGTATATTTCTGGATATCTGGCCAACGTAGCCGTGAACTGTCTTTCTTTTCTGGTATCATACATACTTTCCTCCATATTGATCCATGTATTGGCCTACGCCCTGGACCTTCTGGCAAGGATTCCGGTTATCCGGGGGATTAACAAAATAGCCGGTGCTGCAGTAGGAGGAATGAAGTGTGTTGTTTTTATATGGGTCGGGATGCTGGTACTTACGATCCTGTGCAATACAGAGGTCGGACAAAAAGGCCTGGGGCTGATCCGAGGGGATACAGTACTGAATTTCCTTTATGACAAAAATATCTTTATCCGTATTTTTACAGGAATATTTTATCGTGGTTAAATGAAACTGCATTTCACAGATGGAATGCACCGGGATATCGGTGACAATATATCTGTGGAATGCGGTTTTTTGGAGTAAAAATACGTTTTTTAGGAAAAAATGGAATTTTTGTAAAAAACATGTTGACAGGCTGTGGAAAAGATGATATTCTATCAGAGTTGTTGGGAACAAATTGTTTTTAAGAAACAGATAAAGATATCATGTTTCAGAAAAAATAAAAAAGTTGTTGACAAAAGACAGAAGATATGATAAAGTATCCAAGTCGTCAACAAAACGACAACAAAATCTTAACTCAAAAATGTTTGAAAAAACTTGAAAAAAATACTTGACAAACAAAAAGAGATGAGATAAAATAAACGAGCTGTCTGAGAGACAGACGAAAACAAACCTTGATAACTAAACAGTGAAACACATACGATTCTCGAAAATTTCTTTACATTTTTAAGAACGGTTCGAACGAACCAAAATCAGTAAAACGAGAGATAGCCAAACGGTTGTCTTGAGTGATTGAATCAAACATTTTATCAGAGAGTTTGATCCTGGCTCAGGATGAACGCTGGCGGCGTGCTTAACACATGCAAGTCGAACGGGAAACCTTTTATTGAAGCTTCGGCAGATTTAGCTGGTTTCTAGTGGCGGACGGGTGAGTAACGCGTGGGTAACCTGCCTTGTACAGGGGGATAACAGTCAGAAATGACTGCTAATACCGCATAAGCGCACAGGACCGCATGGTCCGGTGTGAAAAACTCCGGTGGTATAAGATGGACCCGCGTTGGATTAGCTAGTTGGTGGGGTAACGGCCTACCAAGGCGACGATCCATAGCCGGCCTGAGAGGGTGAACGGCCACATTGGGACTGAGACACGGCCCA
>CAVEKJ010000200.1:0-4374 GCA_963616205.1 Prevotella sp. | reverse complement strand
ATATCTCCTGTTCTTCTTAAATTAGACTCAAAAAGACGGTTATAGCCAATCCATTCTTTTTTACCTTTATCTGCATGGAAAATTTCTGTCAGTGTCTCCATTCTTGCATCTGTATTATCTGCAAGATTCAGGGCAACTGCCTCTGCAAGTGCCGGTTTTTTCGGAGAACCATACTCCAGCTCACCGTGATGGGCCAGAATGCAGTGGATCACCTGATTCTCAAGTTTCTCCGGAAAATCCGGGATCTCTTTTGCCAGATCGTGTACCATCTGCGCTCCGATCACAATATGTCCCAGAAGCTGCCCCTCATCTGTATAATCGTTCATCGGAAAAGCAGAAAGCTCCTTGGTCTTGCCCACATCATGAAGAAGTGCGGTTGTAATCAGAAGATCACGGTTCAGAAGCGGATATGCATTTGCCATGTAATCACAAAGACGTGTCACTCCAAGGGTATGCTCCATCAGTCCGCCGATAAATCCATGATGTACGGTCTTGGCTGCAGAATGTCCCTCAAATACTTTCATAAATTCCTGGTCTTCCACAAAAAGCTTTTTCAGAAGCTGAGAAAGATAAGGATTCTTCACACTGTTGATAAACTCACGCAGCTGGCTCTGCATATCGTCCACACTGTTCTCACTGGTAGGGAGATAATCTGCAGGATCATACTCTCCCTCACCGGCCTTACGTGCTCTCTTAATGTTCAGCTGCATGGCACCTGCAAAACTTGTCACATCTCCCATGATTTCAATGTAATCCAGGGCATCAAAATCATCGATTCCCAGAGAATTCGGGTCCCAGATCTTACCATCGATGACACCTGTTTTATCCTGAAGGATCAGATTCTCGTAAGGCTTGCCGTTCTTGGTTGTGGCTGCCTGTTTCTGTTTGCAGAGATAGATCCCGTTTACTCTGTCTCCCTCATGTAATTCATTTAAAAAACGCATAAAATTCTTTGCCTTTCTGTTCTTTTTTACTTTCAAAGCGGACATACTCACGTACCTATCCACTTCACACTTTACATTCACAGCCAGCCTTTCTTTACGATCTCTGGCCGCATCCCGGTCCGGTCTTCTCAGCATTTTCGCACAGTTTCCTCTTACTTCCGGGCTTTATTCAGTATCATAACACATTTTACTTTCCTTTGCTATGGAAATCATGTAAAATAGGAAACGAAGTGTTTTTTTGCATATCCTGTGTTACGCAGAAAAACGCGGAATCAACAGAAGTAACAAAAAGGAGTAACTACAGCAATAATGAACAAAAAAGCATACAAAGCACTTGAATACTATAAAATCATAGATCTGCTGACAGACAAGGCCTCCTCCCCCATGGGAAAAGATCTCTGCCGGAAGCTTACCCCTTCCACAGATATCGAAGAGATCCGGTCCATGCAGCTGCAGACCCACGATGCACTTTCCCGCCTGTTTAAAAAAGGCGGCATTTCCTTTGGCAGTGTCAAAGATATCCGCGGCACCCTGAAGCGCCTTACCGTTGGCAGTGCCTTAAATGCGCCGGAACTTCTTTCCGTGTGCAGCCTTCTGGAAAACACCGGCCGTGTGAAAGCTTATTCCAGAAGTGACCGTGATGACGGAATGACCGATTCCCTTGACGGAATGTTTGCAGCACTGGAGCCTCTGACACCGCTCAGCACAGAGATCCGCCGCTGTATTCTTTCCGAAGATGAAATCAGCGATGATGCCAGCAGCACCCTTCGCCAGATCCGCCGGAGTATCAAGGCCACTAACGACCGCATCCACACCCAGCTTTCTTCTCTGGTTGCAGGAAGTGCCCGGAATTATCTCCAGGATTCGGTTATCACCATGCGTGACGGCCGCTACTGTATCCCGGTAAAAGCTGAGTATAAAGGCCAGGTTCCCGGTATGATCCACGATCAGTCTGCCACAGGTTCCACACTTTTTATCGAGCCTATGGCCGTTGTCAAACTGAACAATGACATCCGCGAACTGGAACTGAAAGAACAGAAAGAGATCGAGGTGATCCTTGCCTCTTTAAGCCAGCAGGTAGCCACAGAACTGGAAGCTATCCATGCAGACCTTACCATCATGGTACAGCTGGACTTTATTTTTGCCCGCGCCGCTCTTGCCATGGATATGAATGCCAGCGAACCGATCTTTAATACAGAAGAACGGATCCGCCTGCGCCAGGCCCGTCACCCGCTGATCGACAAGAAAAAAGCCGTTCCCATTGACATCCGACTTGGAGATGATTTTGACCTCCTGGTTGTCACAGGACCAAATACCGGTGGTAAAACTGTCTCCCTGAAAACCGTAGGTCTTCTTACCATGATGGGTCAGGCAGGTCTTCATATCCCGGCCTTGGACCGTTCGGAACTTGCACTTTTCCGTGAAGTCTATGCGGATATCGGCGATGAGCAGAGCATCGAACAGTCCTTAAGTACTTTCTCCTCTCATATGACAAATGTGGTTTCCTTCCTGAAATCCGCAGATCAGGATTCCCTGGTTCTCTTCGATGAGCTTGGTGCAGGTACCGACCCTACCGAGGGTGCCGCTCTTGCCATTGCGATCCTGTCTCACCTTCACGAACAGGGAATCCGCACTATGGCAACCACCCACTACAGCGAGCTGAAGATCTACGCTCTTTCCACCCCAGGCGTGGAAAACGCCTGCTGCGAATTCGACGTGGAAACTTTACGCCCCACCTACCGTCTTCTGATCGGTGTTCCCGGAAAGAGTAACGCTTTCGCGATTTCCTCCAAACTTGGACTTCCGGATTTCATTATCGACAAGGCAAAAGAACAGATCAGTGAACAGGATGAATCTTTCGAAGATGTACTGACCTCTCTGGAGCAGAGCCGTGTCACCATCGAAAACGAACGTGCAGAAATTGCCCGTTACAAAGAACAGGTAGAAGAACTGAAAAAATCCCTCCAGGAAAAAGAGGAAAAACTGGATGAGCGGAAAGAACGGATTCTCAGAGAGGCCAACGAACAGGCCCATGCGATCCTCCGTGATACCAAGGAATACGCAGACCAGACCATGAAGCTTTTCCATAAATTCCAGAAGGACCATGTAGATACCGCTTCCGTGGAAAAAGAACGCCAGAACCTGAAAAAGCGTATGTCAAAAGCGGAAAAAGGCATGTCCTCCAAACAGCAGAAACAGAAACCAAAGAAACAGCTGAAGCCAACAGATCTTTCTCTTGGCGATACTGTAAAAGTTCTCAGCCTGAACCTGAAGGGAACTGTTTCCAGCCACCCGGACTCCAAGGGATATCTTTTTGTACAGATGGGTATCATCCGTTCCAAGGTACATATCTCCGACCTGGAGCTTGTGGATGAGCCAGTGATCACCACCCCGTCCATGCAGCGTACCGGTGCAGGAAAGATCCGCATGTCAAAAGCAGCCAGCATCTCCACAGAGATCAATCTCCTTGGAAAAACCGTAGACGAAGCGGTTGCGGAGCTGGACAAATATCTGGATGACGCCTATATCGCACATATGAAATCCGTCCGCATTGTTCATGGAAAAGGTACCGGCGCCCTCAGAAAAGGTGTCCACAATTATCTCAAACGCCAGAAACACGTCGCTTCCTTCCGCCTGGGAGAATTCGGAGAAGGCGATGCCGGCGTAACCATCGTAGAATTTAAGAAATAAAAAGGAGCTAAGTATGGCTACAAAACAGAAAATCCTCATTGTTGACGATGATAACAACATTGCAGAGCTGGTAGCTCTCTATCTCACAAAAGAATGCTTTGAGACCAAGATCGTAAATGACGGCGAGGAAGCCCTGAAGCAGTTCCATATTTTTCACCCGGACCTGATCCTTCTGGATCTGATGCTTCCGGGTATTGACGGATATCAGGTATGTCGTGAGATCCGTCATACTTCCGATGTACCGATCATCATGCTTTCCGCCAAGGGCGAAACTTTTGATAAAGTCCTTGGCCTGGAACTTGGTGCAGACGACTATATCATCAAGCCTTTTGATTCCAAGGAACTGGTGGCCCGTGTCCGTGCAGTGCTCCGCAGATTCCATGTAAAATCACCTTCTGCCGCACCAAAGGAAAAATGTGTGTCCTACCCGGATCTGACCATCAACCTGACCAATTACTCCGTGACTTATATGGGACACCAGATCGACATGCCGCCAAAGGAACTGGAACTTCTCTATTTCCTGGCAGCTTCCCCAAATCAGGTTTTTACAAGGGAGCAGCTTCTGGATCATATCTGGGGCTATGAATACATTGGCGACACCCGTACGGTAGATGTTCACATCAAACGCCTCCGCGAAAAGATCAAAGATAATCCAAACTGGGCTCTTTCTACAGTCTGGGGCATCGGTTATAAGTTTGAGGTAAAAGATTCATGAAACAACATCTTTATACCAAACTGC
>CAVEKJ010000199.1:0-4376 GCA_963616205.1 Prevotella sp. | reverse complement strand
GTTTTCATCTCCTTCCTAGACAGAGTGCACTGACAAATGTGGAACTGCCTTTGAATTATGCGAAAGTTCCTAAGAAAGAACGAAGGGAACGGGCGCTGAAGGCTCTGGAACGGGTTGGACTTGCAGACAGAGTGAATTTTAAGCCGAATCAGCTCTCAGGAGGACAGATGCAGAGAGTTGCCATTGCAAGAGCGATCGTAAACAATCCCAAACTTCTTCTGGCAGACGAACCTACCGGTGCACTGGATACAAAATCCGGCGCACAGGTTATGGAACTGTTTCAGAAACTGAATGATGAAGGCGTTTCCGTGCTGATGATCACACATGATCCGGAGATCGCGGCACATGCCAAACGGGTCGTTATGATCCGGGACGGTGAGCTGCAGGAAAAGAGGTGATAACATGAAAGTGTTAAAAAGAGTGATCGTTGGTGTACTGGTTGCGGCGCTTGCAGCAGGAGGTATTTACACAGGCCTTATGCATGTGAAAGAATCCAAGGTGACAGAAGTGCCGGTGACCAGCGTCAGCAATCTTCAGACAGACTGGTATTCAGAGACAACACTGGATGGAACCATCACCACGAATGTTTCTCAGAATATCAATATGGATAAAGACATGATCATCGAAAAGATTTATGTAGCCCAGGGCGATGATGTAAAAAAAGGAGATAACCTGATCTCCTTTGATATGACACTTGTAGAAATGGAGCTGAACATTGCGAAACTGAAACTTGAGAAACAGGAGCAGGATCTGACCAAGGCACAGAACCGCCTGACAAGTCTCCAGAATGGCGGCCCGATCGAGGATAGCACAGACAGTACCGACGATGCAGCTCTGGATACAACTGGCGGTGAAACAGGTGACACGGGAAGCGACGGTGATATGACAAGTACCGATACACCTTCCGGAAGCGACGGAGATGATGATATGCAGTCTACCACTGGTTCCACAGCTGTGACAGATGGCAGTTATCTGGCAGCCGCTTCTTCCAGGCCTCTGCTTCTCAGTGCTTTTACAGACACAGAAGATACTTCAGAAGATCCTGCAGAGGAAGCTTCCGGCCAGTCAGAAGAAATTTCAGAGGAAGTACCATCTGGAGGAACTGCAGACAGTACCGGTGAGCAGCTGACAGAGGATGTTACGGAGGATCCTGCGGAAGATGTGACAGAAGATCCGGAAGAAAATACGGATACAGCAGATGGGGATCTGATCATGGATCCGACTTATCAGGACTCCACAGCCAATGATATTACAGATGGAGAGACTCCGGGATGGGATTCTGGAGAAGATGATACACCAAAGGTATCCCCGACACCTACTCCTACCCTGGGACCAAATGAGCTTCCGGACCCCAATGCGACAGGAACGGAGATCCCGGGGATCACAGATGGAGAACCGGAGTTCTACCAGAAACTGGATTATACTTCCAAGCCGTTCACAGGAACTGGTACA
Source organism: Prevotella sp. (assembly GCA_963616205.1). Classification (GTDB taxonomy): domain Bacteria; phylum Bacillota; class Clostridia; order Lachnospirales; family Lachnospiraceae; genus Blautia_A. The sequence continues at coordinate 2,924 of CAVEKJ010000199.1, read as the reverse complement.
GAGGATGATCCGTATGTCTTTCTTGTAAGCAGTGCCAAAGGCAAAGTTACGGTGATGGGATCTTTCTTTAACCGGATGGCCGGATACAGCGAGGACGGGACAAAGGTAGTCCAGAAGGGTGGCAGCTGGTTTCAGCTGGAATTCCACGAGAATGATACCATTGCGGATTTTCAGGACCGAACGCTTTCCTGTACCGGTTACTATTTGATTGACGGAAGTCTTCTGGAAAACCCGGTATATATGTATGCAGAGACAGAATTTACACTGGATGATGCATCCAAATATGATAACAGCGACGATGAGATCCCGGATGACAGCGGTGATGGAGACGATAGTACAGACAGCACGACCATGTCAAGGGATGATGCCATCAAGATCCAGAAAAACAAGGTTTCAAGCCTGAAACTGGATATTGAAGAAAGCAACCTGAATATCACCAAACTGGAAAATAAAGTAAAAAACAAACTGGTAACAAGCAAGCTGGACGGAACCGTTGCCTATATTGGCGATGAAGTGACAGGTTCTTATAATGGAGATGCTTTTCTGAAAGTAAAAAGTAAAGATGGCTTTTACGTAACAGGAACTGTCAGCGAGCTGATGCGGGATCAGATGAAAGAAGGGACACTTCTTCAGTGTACCAGTTATGATTCCGGAAGTTTCGAGGCAAAGGTACTGAATGTTTCGGATTATCCAGTGGATTCTTCCAATAATTTTTATTATGGAGGAGATTCCAATCCCAATGTATCTTACTATACATTTAATGCGGAGATCACAGATCAGTCATTACAGTTTACCGATCAGGACTATGTGACGATATCCCTGAAATCCAATAAACTTGCCAAGGGCAGTCTAGTAGTGATGAAAGCCTTTATCCGAACTGAAAATGGCACCAGTTATGTTTATAAAGATGTAAAAGGAACTCTGAAGAAACAGCAGATCACGGTAGGAAGCATCGTGAACAGCGGTTACTATGCCATCGTAACTTCAGGTCTTAAGTCCGATGATCTTCTTGCATTTCCTTACGGGGACACTGTGCAGGAAGGAGCCAAGACAAAAGAAGTAACACTGGATGATATGTACAACGAATAACAGGAAGGAGAAATTTCATGCTTGAAAATATACGCCTGGCATTTCAGGGAATATGGTCACATAAGATGAGATCCTTTCTGACCATGCTTGGTATTATTATTGGTATTGCATCAATTATTGCAATTGTATCTACCATTAAGGGAACCAGTGAACAGATCAAGGAAGATCTGATCGGTTCCGGAAACAATACCGTACAGGTACTCCTCTATGATGGAGACAGTACGTATGATATGGATTATGGCTCTTATGGAAGTTCTGCAACACCTCCGGTTATTTCGGATTCCCAGAAAACAGCCATTGCAGATCTGGATCATGTGATCAGCTCCACATTTTATTACAGCAGTCAGTCCGCAAGTGTTTATTATCAAAATACAAGCTTTCAGGGAGGAACCGTATACGGTATTGACAGCAGTTATCTGAAGACCATGGGATATCTGATCCAGTCCGGTCGAGGTTTTGTACAGAAGGATTATGACAGTTACCGGAAGGTTGCCCTTGTGGATTCCAACGCCGCACAGAATATTTTCGGAAGTGAGAATCCGGTGGGAAAAACCATCGAGGTAGGTTCAGAACCTTACATTATCGTAGGGGTGATCACACAGAGCGAGGATAATATGCCGAAGATCAATACGCTTTCCGAATATGAGGAATACTCCCAGACGATCATGGGAAGCGTTATGATCCCGGATGCTACCTGGCCTATCGCATTTAAATTCGATCAGCCACAGAATGTAACTGTTCGGGCGGACAGTACCGACAATATGAGTTCTGTGGGAAAGGCAGCGGAAGATGTCTTAAATACAGGAATCCAGAATGAAAAAAGCAACTCCAATTTCAAATATAAGGCAGAAGATATCATGGAGAAGGTTAAGAACCTCCAGAAACTCAGCGAGAGCACCAATCAGCAGCTGATCTGGATCGCAAGTATCTCCCTTCTTGTTGGTGGTATTGGTGTTATGAACATCATGCTGGTATCTGTCACAGAGCGTACCAGTGAGATCGGTCTGAAAAAGGCCATCGGAGCAAGGAAAAATATCATTCTCGGACAGTTTCTGACAGAGGCTTCGGTTTTGACCAGTATCGGAGGAATCATCGGAGTGGTACTGGGAATCATTTTATCAAAAGTGGTGGCTCAGGTGTCCGGGGCGCCAACGGCCATCAGCGTTCCGGCGATTATCGGTTCCGTGGTATTTTCCATGCTTATCGGCCTGATCTTCGGACTTCTGCCATCTGTAAAAGCGGCTAATCTGAATCCGATCGATGCCCTTCGCAGTGAGTAGAAAATAATTTACACATAAAAAACACAGCACATGTATCTGGCGGAGTAGCTCCGGAGACATGTGCTGTATTTTTATATCTGAAAATCAACCGTTTCTGGAGTCTGAAAGCTTTTTCGGGAGAACCATGGTAAAGGTTGCCCTGCCACCGGGAGTTTCAGAAGCCGTAATGGTTCCGCCATGAAGAGAAACGATCTCCCTGGCAATAGAAAGGCCGAGACCGAAATGCTGCTTGTCTTTTCGGGAGGAGTCCATACGGTAAAAACGCCGGAATACTTCTTTTCTGGATTCTTCCGGAATACCTGGGCCATTATCGGAAACCGTAAATACGAGATGTTCTTTTTTTTCAGAAAGAGAAAGCCGGATCCTGCCGCCTGCCGGAACATAGGAAAGCGCATTGTCCAGAAGAATATCAAGAACCTGGCTGATCCTGCCCTGATCCAGAAGGCAGGGACAAAGCGGCTCTTCCGGAAGTGCGATCTGAAGATGGAGTTTTTTGGCCTGCATCAGTGGTTCATATTTCTCACACGTATCCAGAAGAAGAGTATCTGCTTCCAC
>CAVEKJ010000198.1:0-4387 GCA_963616205.1 Prevotella sp. | reverse complement strand
CTTCTGGATCTCCAGTGCTGACAAATGAAAAGCTGATGTTGTATTTGCATCATGTGCAAGCTTCAGGGTATATTCTGCATTTGAAGTATCTACATCACTTTCTTCATCAGAACCATCTTCACTTTCTGTTGAATCAGCAGATGCCGATGTATCTTCCTGTTCCGTTTTTACTGATTCTTTTCCGGAATACCCACAGCCGGAAAAGGCCGCCGAAACAATACTGATCCCTGCCAGGAGCGCACACATTTTTCTCACCTTCATAATCCTCTTCCTCCTCTTTTACATTTTTATTAACATTATCTCTTACTACCGAAGATGTATCGCCTTTGCCGGACACCACATTTCGCATGCCCCGCATCCATCACACCGGCTGGTATCAACCGCAATATTTCTTTCTCCTCCGGTTATCGCTCTGTAAAAACATACCTTCCTGCATTTTCCACATCCCACACAGACATCCGGATCGACCTGCGCATGTTTTGGTGGTTCTTTGGCCAGTTCTTCTACCGTTGTAATGTCTTTAAGTGCGCATCCCCTTATTTCATCCAGGCTTCGGATTCCTTTTTTATCCATCCAGTTATCAAGGTCTTCCAGCATTTTTGTAATTGCCGGATAACCATTCCACATAACTGCCGTGCAAACCTGTACTGTTGTTGCTCCAAGCATAATGTATTCCAGGATCTCACGGTAGGAATTTACTCCTCCTACTGCCGATAATGGAATATCCACGTTTCTTGCCACTTCGCTTAAGTGGCGCATAATGATCGGACGGATCGCGGGACCTGTATAACCACCATAGCTTCTGAGATAAGGTTTTCCTGTTTCAATATTTACACCCGCAAAAGACCTTACAGAATTACTGATCGTCAATCCATCTGCACCTGCTTCTTTTGCCGCAGATGCAATTTCCACCATGTCCGCAACATTTGGCGTCAGTTTAACAGTCAGTGGTACTTTTGCCGCACTTTTTGCCGCACGGATCTGCTGTGCTGTTCTTTCTGCACTTTTTCCAATGTGCATTCCTACTGTTGAAGCAGGCATCGGACATGAAACATTTAATTCAAAAAGATCCACCATTCCTGTTTCCTGCAGTTCTTCAACAAGCTTTGCCGTATCCTCCGGATCCGGCATTGCGAGAATGGAGATCTGCATCGTCGCACCGCCTTTTTTTGCTTCGTCAAGTTCATGCTCAACCCAGGCATCTCTGGTCATTGTTGTAAAAAGCTCCATATTAATCTGACCTATAGGCTTATTCTGATATTTATGAAGATAAAATCTTCCATTTCTGGGATGTGCTGCCCAGTCCTGTTTTGGACCGATGGTTTTCGGGATTACCCCTCCTATACCAGCTTCTGCTGCCAGACGCATTGCTTTCCCATCCCAGCCTGGTGTTGCCGATGCAAGAACCAGAGGATTTTTAAAATCCACTCCACAATAATTCACCTTTAAATCTGCCATAATCCTATTCCTCCGTTTTTTTAATACAAAAGCCGGCAAAGATGTGATTTTCTGACATCTTTGTCGGCTCTGTCTTTTCTTTATTCCTCTGTTCCACACCATTCCATAATGGTATGTGCAAGTACCTTTACTGCATCCAGATAATCCCGGATATACACATATTCATTGTTCGCATGCATCTGCTCCGTTAATCCCGGACCAAAAATCACAGTAGGTGTATCTCCATATGTGTTTAAATGTCTGATATCTGCAGCACCCTGGCGTCCACTGATTATCGGATCTTTTTTCATTGTATCCCGAAACTGCCGGACCAGTTCTTTCACGATTGGTGCCTCTACCGGGATTTCCGATGGTTCCGCAAAATATCCGGTAAACACAACTTCCGGGGGGTTCTCCCTAAACCAGTGATTTTGTTTTGCCGCATTTTGGGTAATAAATACAGTAAAATCTTCTTTCACCTTATCGGAATTTTCTCCTGGCACAGTTGCCATAGATCCTTTCAGCACGCAGGCATCAGGAAAGGCACTGGCATAAGTACCGCTGTCAAACTGTCCAATCATACATGGAATGGATGACCGGATATCCGGATACAGGTGATGTGTGATCTTCTGCATTCTTTTTTCTTCGTATTCACCCACAAGCTGATGGATGATATAACCAAGCTCTATAGCATCCACCCCTTCTTTATGCTTCTGAATTCCGGCCGCTTTTCCCTTCACACGGATCTCATACCATATTCTCCCAATTGACCCCGGCTGTACACACATGCTTGAGGTTTCACAGCAAATTCCCGCATCTGCTTTATATCCTTTCATTACACAGGCCAGTGTTCCGTTTCCGGTCAGTTCTTCATCAACAACGTATTCAGAAATAATATCTCCCTTCAACCTGATTCCGCTCCCCCGAACCGCTGCCACAGCCATTGTCATTGCCGCAGCTCCTGATTTCATATCCGAAGTTCCTCGTCCATACATTTTTCCATTTGAAATTTCTGCTCCCCATGGGTCATGCTGCCAGTTATCCGGCGCACCTGCCGGAATAACATCAATATGTCCATTAAACAACAGCGATTTTCCTTCTCCGATCCCTTTCAGGACACCCACAACATTGGGGCGATCTTTGTAGCCCTGCTGTGGTTTCACAAAAGCCGGATGTTTCTGAAGTTCTTCCAGATCCGGTTCAAAGACATCGACCTGAAACCCCAGTTCACCAAGTTTTGAAGCTACCAGTTTCTGAACCTGTGCTTCTTCACCTGTTACACTTGGAATTCTGATCATGTCAGACAAAAATCCAATAATCTCTTCCTGATGCTCCTGAATCCATACATCTACTTTTTCATTTGTCTCCATAAGTCATCCTCCCTGATTTTCTGAGAAATAAAAAAGGAACCTGATTTTACAACCAAGCCCCTTTGCTTTCTTTGGATTATCTTTAACATGGGCATATTATGACATAGCACACCTCCCATTACAATGATCGGAGAAAACAAAAAATCTTCCGGTGTTTTGTGTCAGACACACAATTTGCTGTCATCCATAAAATTTTTCATATTGAAAGCAGAGCATTAATATTTCCTGTATACGGATTCCCGAAATATCTGTCCCAAGGATTTCTTCTATCTTATGTAAACGATAGCTAACCGTATTTTTATGAACAAACATTACGTCTGCCGTTTTTCGCAGATTTGCATTCTGCCGCAGATATTCCCTCAACGTTTCTTTCAGACATCCGTTATTTTCCAGGTCATATTTTTTCAGAGGTTCCAGATATTGTTTATAAAAATCTTTCATCGCTTCGCTTTGTTTCAATTCCGCTACAATGCGATATACCCCAAGATCTTTCAATGATGCTGCTGATATTTCCCTTTCCGGTATCTGACACAATATCCGAAGTGCCTCTTCCGCTTCCTCTGCATGTTTTGGAATGTCTTCTATTCCCAGACCTTTCCGCCCAATTCCGATCCATAACGGCCATTTCGAGCTTTCAGCCATTTCTTTTAATTTTTGTATACATTCATGCTCATTATGTCCCTTATAAAAAAGCACTCCTGTCAGACATTTGCTTTTTTTCTCCAGCAGAATACCAGTGCCAGAACCATAGAATACACTTTTCAGATGATTCCATAATTTTAATGTATCCCCACTCTGGGATTTTTCAGCTTTTGCCGCAAATACAAGATATTCTGACGATAAATCCACCCCAAAACACCTTGCCTGATGATCCAGTATTTTTCTGTCATAAATTTTCCTCTCCAGAAGCTGTTCCAAAAGGCTTCCACTCATTCTGACAGATTGCTGTTCAAGCTCTTTTTCTCTCAGGAATTCCATTTCAATTAAAGTAACCGCATAACGAAAGGTCGTTTCTTCTGTCTGTTTCAGTCTGTCCTTATATCGAATTCCTAAAATTGCATGGCTTTCATTTTCTCTCAAATCAATGGAAAAATATAAATATCCCTCTTCCTTTTTCTGCGGATATTCTGGAATATCCTTTCTATGATATCGCAGGACCTTCTCTGAATCCCACAAAAAAACAGGCATTCCAAAACATTGTTCCAGTTCTCTGCAAATCTGACTGATTCCTCCCGTTATTGCTGCTTTCAGAAGACGATTGTGCATTTCTGTAATCATACGAAGCTCCGATGTTCTTTTATCTTTGAGCAGCTCAAAAATCGCTTCAATACATACACTGTATGGCATGTCTTCTGGTATCTGAAGAAGTGGAAAATTTAATCTCTCAGCTTCTTTTATCATTGCTGCTGGAATTTCAGGCATATACTTTCCTGGTTTCAATGCCAGGGCTGTAATGCCATGACTATTCAGTTCACCAATCAATTTTGCTCCGGCTTCTCCGTCTCCTCCAAAAGCATAACCTGCTGAAAATTCAATCTCACCACCACGCATCCAATGAACAGTATCTGGAACTTCTATAA
>CAVEKJ010000197.1:0-4391 GCA_963616205.1 Prevotella sp. | reverse complement strand
GTACAGAAGCGCTTACCCTGGATGAGGGAAATGCTTCCCAGGCAGCTGAGACAGGCTCCATTGAAGATAACTATTTTACCGCACAGGATGGTCTTCTTAAGATCAACACCAATGGCCATGTGGGATATTATCTTTTTAATGAGGACGGATATCTGGTAACTGGCCGCAGAACCCGCGAGCCAGGAAATGTAGGTTATAAAGGAACACAGAAAACAGAGTGGTATTTCGTTGAAAAATCCAATGCTTCCCTGTATTCAGATTCCACCGGAAAAGCGATCACACCATGGACATCCAATCTGGGCCAGCAGATGAGAAGATACTGGTTATGGACAGGAACCGCTTTCCGTTATTACAATTTATATGGAAACTACAAATCTGCACAGGAGCTGAATCTTGTAGGCAAGATCCAGAAAATCGGAAATGCTTACTATACGCTTAAGAGTAACGGAGAACCGCGTACAGGAATCCTGAAACTGACAACCGGTTCCACAACATATCAGTATTATTTCCAGCCGGCATCAAAAGCAGGAGAAATCCCAGGAAAGCTTTTTTACGGTGGATGGACATACGTTTTAAATAACAAGAACCAGAAACGCTTTATTTACTGTAATCCGAAGGCTGCTACACGTGGACAGATCATGAAACATGGTGTGTATGTATCCTTTGTAATGTCAAAAAAATATCGTTACATGTTAAATGCCAGCGGTTATCTCATGACGAATACAATGGCAAAAGCTCAGAATAATGCGTATTATGTTTCTGACAGTAAAGGCCGTATCATCAATAACAAACTTGTCAAATACAAAGGCAGCAGATACTATTTCGGAAGTAATGGCCAGAGAGTATCCTGGAAAAACTGCTGGCACGGCTGTCCGGGTGCATCCAACAAGATCTATTATTTCGGAAGCACAGCAGGAAAAGTTGTTGAAAAATATGGCTGGCAGAAAGTGACTACCGAAAAAGGTGAGTTTTTCGGATGGTTTTACTTTGACAAGAATGGAAATCATTACAAGAGCCAGATGATAACAAACAAATCATCCAAAAAGAGCTATTACTTTAACAGCACTGGACAGCTTGCAACTGGAAAGACCAAGATCGGAAATAATTATTATTTCTTTGCAACATCAGATGCCAATACACACAGAGGATGGATGTATAAGGGAACCATGATCCGTTACCAGAATCAGTGGTATTATGCAGGAAGCAACGGTGTCCTGAAAAAGAGTGGCTGGCAGAAAGTCGGTAAATACTGGTATTATCTGCAAAACTATACCGTTGTGACAAATAAATCCATCAAACATGGTTCCGTAAATGGTTATCTGGACAGCCAGGGACGTTTTTCTACCGGATGGGTCATTTTCAGTGATTACTATGATCAGGTTAAATATATCGATCCGGACAGCGGATCCAAGTATCTGACCAACACAAGCAGATGGATTGATGGCAAACTGTACTACTTTGATAAGAACGGATATCGTCGTAATGATGTTACCTCTATTTATAAGGGACCATATTATCTGGAAGTTGACAAGACCAACGGTGTTATGACTGTATACACAGACAGCAGCAAGACCATTCCGGTTAAGACGATCCGTGTTTCTGTAGGTCTTTCCGGAACACCTACATGGGATGGTACATACAACCTGAGCCGCAGCCTGAGATGGCAGCCGCTGATGGGACCGTCCTGGGGACAGTATGGAACGCATGTTGACGGATGTGGCCAGGGAGGAATCTTTATCCATTCTGTAGCTGGATCAACTAAGAGTGTATACAATCTTCCGGCAGGTGAATATCTGAAACTTGGACAGCCGGCATCTCACGGATGTATCCGTACCTGTGTGGCTGATGCGAAGTGGGTATATGAGAACTGCAATGGTTCTACGATCCATATTTACAGCAGTGGAAATTACGTTAACAATGAGTCCTTCAAGGGCCCGTTAGGCCGCAGACCACTGGCAACCTTCCGTGGAGCCGGAAACTTTGATCCTACAGATCCGGAAGTTCCGTGATCTTTTACAGGACAGTATCAGAAAGAGCTATAAAGTAACAGAAGAATAAAATAACAGAAGACCGATGTTTAGCCATATGGGGCAGACATCGGTCTTTTTCCATATATGGCTTTACTTTCCATTTTTCAGTATGTATAATAAAATTTATGCACAAATAAACAACATACTTTACGGAAGGAAACTAAAATGAAGACCTTGAAGAAATGGCTGGCAGCGGGCTGTATGGCGGCACTGCTGGGAATTGGAACAATGGGAACCACAGCGATGGCCATGGGCGGCGGAGGCGTAGACCGAAGCGATGCAGTTGCAGAAGAAGCAAAAGTTCCAAGCGGGAAGGCAACACAGAATTCCGGGGCAAGTTCCAAGGCCTGGAAAAAGATCAATGGCGTCTGCTATAACGGAAGTGGACAGAAGCTGGAAGGCGCGATCACACGTGGAATTGATGTTTCTGAGTGGCAGGATACCATCAACTGGAGCCAGGCCAAGAAGTCCAATGTAGATTTTGCTTTTATCAGGATCTCTTATGGAGTGAGCCATCTGGATAATAAATATGACTACAATATGAAACAGGCGGAGAAGGCAGGAATACCGGTAGGAACTTACGTGTACAGTCTTGCGCTGAATACACAGCAGGCAATGAAGGAAGCACAGCTTGCCATCCGCGAGATGGATGGATATAAAGTATCTTACCCTGTAGTCTATGATATTGAATATGATCAGATGCGCAATCTTTCCGCAGCACAGATCGCGAACCTGGCTAAGGCTTTCTGCAATGAGGTGAAAAAAGCCGGCTATACTCCAATGATCTACTGCAATACAGACTGGTATGACAACAAGCTTGACTGGAGCAAGATGACAGGATATGATGTATGGCTTGCACGATATGGTGACACGATCTTTGCCCCGGATAAGAATAAGTACAAATACACCATCTGGCAGTCCACCGATGGTGACGGCGGCGGATACCTGAATACCACCAAGGGCCTGGTTGCAGGAATCCCGGTATATTCCACGGTAGATATTGACTTTGGTTATGTGGATTACACCAAGATCATCACACCAAGATGGCACGCACAGTCTGGATATAAAGCATCCACCAGTCCGGATACCAGCACCTACAAAGGAAAGACCGGATGGGTAACAGAGAACGGCAAGAGATTTTATTATGTCAATGGAGTCAAAAAATACGGCTGGGTCGAGGTAAACAATAAGAAATATTATATCCATAAGACTACCGGAATGTGTAAAGGCAGACTGGTCAGAGATGCCAAGAACGTTACGAACTATGTAGACAAAAATGGCGTTATGGTAAAAAATACCTGGGTAACCTACCATACGAAGAGATATTATTTTGACCAGAATGGCAATGCATTAAAAGGCATGAAAAAAGTCGGAACGAATTACTACTATTTCCAGACGAAATACGGCTATCAGATGAAAAACGTAAGATACATGAACAGCAACGATGACGTTTACTATTTTGGAAACAATGGCATTATGGTAAAAAATGTATTCTACACCTGGAGCGGAAATAACGAAGATCATACATATTATTTTGGCTCCAACGGAAAGATGCAGAAAGGCTGGCTGACCCTGAAAGGAAAGAAATATTATTTTAATCTGCAGACAGGGATCATGTACAAAAACTGTACTCTCAAGAGAAACGGAAAAAGTTACACGTTCGACAAAAATGGTGTGTATACAACCGTATCCGCAGCAAATGAGAAAAAATAAAAAAATGCCGGCAGCGTACATAAGGCTGCCGGCATTTTGCTGCTTATCTGACTTTTATAAAGTATAAACCAGGATCCCCAGGATAATGATCAGATTGCCGATGATCTTTCCACGGGAGATCTTTTCTTTCAGGATACGCCAGGAAAAGATCAGGACAAAAACATAGGCTGCAGTATCGATCACAGGTCCGAACTTCATATCGACTCTGGTATAGCACCAGGTGTTAAGAAGCAGTACTCCGAAGAAGATACCGTAGGCCAGGATCACCCGCCAGTTCAGATATTCCCGGATGGGATTTTTGTACTCGATGTTGGCACTCTGTTTCAGAAGTACCTGGGAAATTGCCGAAAAAAAGGTTCCGGCCAGCATGATCAGCATAAATGTTCTATTCATATCTCTGCACCATCCAGACTCCGATCAGAACGATCAGGATACCGATGATGTTCTGAAGCGAAAGATTTTCATGAAAAATGATCACAGCCCATACCTGGGACCACAGAAGGTAGATGCTTTTGTTGGCGTAGGCCGTGGAAAGGGAAAATTTTTTGATCACCTGCTGCCATGCAATGGCGTAGATCCCACAGTTTGCAATCATATCGATTATGGCTTTGCGGAAGCAGACACCACATACGGAAAAGTTGGTGTTAA
>CAVEKJ010000196.1:0-4422 GCA_963616205.1 Prevotella sp. | reverse complement strand
TTCCCATACCTGGCCGATGGGGAAAGACGGGGTGGACTCTGCGAGAAACTCATCCAGAGCATTTTCAAAGAATTCCACGGCACGTTTGCTTGTGGATTTCGGATATTTATGTTTGATCTTGTAGCATACACGGTTCGGCGGCGTGTTTTTCAGCTCGCTGATAAAAATCGGCCGGTAGAGGGAAAGTTCCAGGATCACAGATTCCGGTGCGACCATCCAGTTTCCCGGCTTTTTCCAGAGACGGTCAAGAAGCGTGATGGTATCAGCGGCAATATGAGGTCTGGAAGCAGAGGAAAGCCAGCGGTCGTGCCAGATCTGGTAATTATCATCCCAGCTTAAGAAAAGCTCCAGGGATGGATCGAGTTCATCGGTATGTATGGAAGGAGCCGGAATAGCTGGCTGGTCTGATTGCACAAGATAAAGCTTTTCTTCGAAGATTTTTTCTGTTATGATGTTCTTGTAATGCAGTTTGTGGTAAACAAATCCGATATCAATGCTGTGTTCTCCAAGAAGCCCGTAAAGTTCTGAAGAGTGATGGGATTCGATGTTCAGATCCAGCCTGGTCTGCTCATTTAAGATCCGGTCATACAGCGGGGCAAAAACAGCCACATTCAGACTGTCGGTACATCCGATGGTAAGCAGCAGGGAATCCTGGTTGCGCTGCAGCTCCATGGTTTCTTTCCAGAGGGACATCCAGCGTTCCGCAAGGATGATAAAATCTGTTCCTTTGGCAGTCAGTTCCACCTGCTTGTGGCCTTTCTGACGGATCACAAGGGGAAAACCAAGCTCGTTTTCCAGAGAAGTGAGCCGGTGGCTGACCGTAGGCTGGGAAAGAAAAAGAAGATCCGCTGTACGGGTGATGCTCTTGGTATTTACGATGGTGAGAAAGGTTTCGATTTCAGCAAGATTCATATGATCAGCTCCTTTTCTTGAGTATATCTATAGGAATAGCGTAAGTTTCAAACGAATATAAAAATTATTTATATTATACAGAGAAATTATTCGTTATTCAATGGTAAACTTGTGTGATATGATAAATACAGATAAAAACAAGATACTGTTACCCAGTGATCAGTAATCAAAAGAAGAGAGGTTTTCATATGTCATTAGGATGTAGAATCAGACGAAACTTTGAAAGACCGTCAAAAGAATTAGTAGAAGCATTCCGTGGTATCCCGGTTGCAAATATTGATGATAACTGTGGAAGAATTGCTGCTGTAGACTCCAGCATTTTCCCTCTGAACCCGAAGGCAAGACTTCTGGGAACCGCATTTACAGTAAACGCACCGGCAGGAGACAACCTCCTGTTCCACAAAGCTCTGGATATGGCTCAGCCAGGAGATGTTATCGTTCTTGCAAACAAAGGAAGCATGAGCAGAGCACTTTGCGGTGAGATCATGAGCAACTACGCAAAATCCAGAGGAATCGCAGGAATCATCATCGACGGATGCGTTCGTGACAGCTACACATTAAGCCAGATGGATTTCCCGGTATATGCAAAAGGCATCACACCGAACGGACCATACAAAAACGGCCCGGGAGAGATGAACTTCCCGGTATCCTTCGCAGGAATCGTCATCAATCCTGGTGATATCATCGTCGGAGACTCTGACGGACTTCTGGCGATCAAACCAGATGAGCATACAGCTGAGCTTGCTGAGATCGCAAGAAAATACCATGCAGGTGAGGAAAAACAGCTTGAGGGAATCCTGACACGTGGCGAGTGGCCGCGTCCATGGGTTGATGAGGCTCTCAAAAAAGTCGGATTTGAATTTGTAGACTAACCGAATAAAAATACAAGCAGGAAGGTCTGTCACCACGTATGACGGGCCTTTTTGTCAAATTAAGAACGGAGGTAAATCTGAATGGATGTGAAGTTTCTGATCGCGGGAGACAGAGCAGTTTCCGTTGAATTCGGCAGCGTCATCAGCCTGGAAGTAAACGCTAAGGTCCGTGCGCTGGACGAGAAATTAAAAGAATCTCCAATTGAAGGCATGGTGGAAACCGTTCCTACCTACTGTGCCCTGATCGTGCATTACCGCCCGGAAGTGATCCGTTATTCCAAACTGGTGGAAGAGCTGGAGAAAAGGATTGCGGGCATGCATGAAGTTTCCACAACAACAAAGAAAGTCGTAAAAGAGGTTCCGGTTTATTATGGCGGCGAGACAGGACCGGATCTTGAGTACTGTGCAGAGCTTGAGAATACCACAACGGAGGAGATCATCCGTAAACATTCCGAGCACGAATACTATGTATATATGCTTGGTTTTGCACCGGGACATCCGTATATGGCCAGATTTGAAGAGCCGTTCAGCTTTAAGAGAAGAACTTCTCCGCGAGTGAAGATCCCGGCAAGATCCATCGTTGTTCAGCTGGCACTGTCTGATTTTATTCCTTTTGAGCAGCCGTGCGGATGGAATATCATCGGAAGTACACCTCTTGATATCTGTAATTTTGCCAAGGAAGATCCGTTCCTTGTACGTGCCGGTGACTGGGTAAAACATGTTCCTGTCACAAAAGCAGAATATGATCAGATCCGAAGAGACGTGGAAAACGGTACCTATAAAGTGAAAACCTATACACCACAGGATTGAGAACGGAGGTCATGATATGGGAATTACAGTTGAAAACGGCGGAATCCTGACCACTGTTCAGGATGAGGGAAGATTTGGAAATCAGGCATTTGGTGTTTCCACATCCGGTGCCATGGACCCGAGGGCTTTCCACATTGCCAATCTGCTTGTTGGAAATAAAAGAACAGAGGGTGCTCTGGAGATGACTTTTATCGGACCAACCCTTAACTTTACCAGTGATAACATCATCGCAGTGACAGGTGGTGACCTGACACCGATGCTGGACGGACAGCCTTTCCCGATGTATAAGGCAGTTCTTGTAAAAAAAGGCCAGAAGCTGATGTTTGCAGGCGCCAAAAACGGCAGCCGCGGCTATATCGCATTTGCAGGCGGTCTGGATATCCCGCTTGTGATGGGAAGCAAATCTACACTTCTCCGTAACCACATTGGCGGCGTTGAGGGAAGAAAGTTGGAAAAGGGTGACAGCATTGAATTTGTTGCACCGAAGACAGAACTTCCGAATATGGAACTTCGTCATGTTCCGGCAGAAATTTATCCTTCGGATGAGGTGGTTCTCCGTGTGGTTCTGGGACCGCAGGAGAATGAGTTTACAGAAGAGGGTGTCCGCAAGTTTTTCTGGTACAGCGGTACCATTACCAATGAGTTTGACCGTATGGGATGCCGTATTGAGAGAGAGCCGGTAGAGCATGCCGGTGATGGTAACATTAATACCGATGGTATTTCCATGGGATCGATTCAGGTTCCGTTAAACGGACAGCCGATCATCATGCTGGCTGACCGTCAGAGTACAGGCGGTTATCCGAAGATCGGTACTGTGATCACTGTGGATTTTTCAAAGATTGCCCAGGCTCGCCCTGGACAGAAGATCCGTTTTATTGAGGTGAGTCTGGATCTTGCCCAGGATCTGTATATCCGTGAGCTGAATGAGATGGATGCTCTGGATGAAAGACTGAACGGAAATAATTAATCATACATACCACAAAAATTTTTTAAAAGAAAGGTGAGTACGAATTATGAAGATTGTTGTATTGGATGGCTACACAGAGAACCCTGGAGATTTAAGCTGGGATGCATTAAAAGAGCTTGGAGATGTTACTGTTTATGACAGAACTTCCTATGAGGAGTCTCCGCTGATCGCTGAGCGTATCGGTGATGCTGAGATTGTTATCATTAACAAGACCCCGATCTCCAAAGAGACCATTGACAAGTGCCCGAACATGAAGCTGATCGCTGTTCTGGCTACTGGTTACAATGTTGTTGATTACAACTATGCAAAAGAGAAAAATATCCCGGTTGTGAATGTTCCTACTTATGGTACTCAGATCGTTGGACAGTATGCTCTTGGTCTTCTTCTTGAGATCTGCTCTCACTATGGCCATCATGATGAGACTGTTAAGGCTGGTAAATGGGAGAATAATGATGACTGGTGCTATTGGGATTATCCGATGATCGAGCTTTATGGAAAGACTGCCGGTATCATTGGCCTTGGCAGAATCGGACAGGCTACTGCGAAACTTCTGAATGCTCTGGATATGAAGGTTCTTGCTTATGATGCTTATCAGAGTGAGGCTGGTGCGAAGCTTGCTGAGTATGTTTCTCTTGACGAGCTGTTTGCACAGTCTGATGTGATCTTCCTTCACTGCCCGCTTTTCCCGGAGACAGAGGGTATGATCAACAAAGAGAATATTGCGAAGATGAAGGATGGTGTTATCCTTATCAACAACAGCCGTGGTCAGCTGGTTGTTGAGCAGGATCTTGCAGATGCTCTGAACAGTGGCAAGGTTTATGCTGCTGGTCTTGATGTTGTTTCTACTGAGCCGATCAAGGG
>CAVEKJ010000195.1:0-4434 GCA_963616205.1 Prevotella sp. | reverse complement strand
TCCAGAAGGTTGCTGTGTTGACACATCATAATGCCCGTTCCCTCAATGAGCATTTAAGTTCATCCAGATGGTGGGATTTCGGAAGAAAACAGGGAGGACTTTATGTCTTCACACCAACCATTACCAGAGATAACAGTTTGTGGTATCAGGGAACTGCAGATGCCATTTATCAGAACCTGAACTTCTTAAAGAACAGTCATGAGCCGTATGTTGTGATCGCTTCCGGTGATGGAATCTACAAGTTGGATTACAATAAAGTCCTGGAGTATCATATTGCGAAGCGTGCAGACGTTACGGTTGTATGCACAACATGCCAGGATCAGAGTCAGGTTGAGCGATTTGGTGTCCTCCGTATGAACGAGGACTGCCGGATCGAGGAATTTGAGGAGAAACCGATCGTTTCTTCCTATAACACAGTATCTACAGGTATCTATGTTATCCGCAGAAGACAGCTGATCGAGCTGATCGAGCGTGCTGCCCAGGAAGGAAGACATGATTTTGTAAATGATATTCTCATCCGGTATAAGAACCTGAAGAGAATTTACGGATATAAAATCGATACCTACTGGAATAATATCTCTACTGCAGAGGCTTATTATCAGACAAATATGGATTTCCTGAAACCGGAGATCCGAAACTATTTTTTCAAACAGGAGCCGGCAATCAAGACCAAGATCGCAGATGTACCTCCGGCTAAGTATAATCCGGGTGCAGCTGTGAAGAACAGTCTGATATCCAGCGGATGTATCATTAACGGAACTGTGGAGAATTCTGTGCTGTTCCGTGATGTATTTGTAGGCAATAACTGTGTGATCAAAAACTCTGTGATCCTCAATGACGTATACCTTGGAGACAATACGCATATTGAGAATTGCATTGTTGAGAGCCGGGATACCATCCGGGCGAATTCTTATTACTGCGGCGAAGAAGGAGAAGTGAAGATCGTCGTGGAGAAAAACGAGCGCTACGTATTATAAATGCAGAAAGTCAGATTCCCGCAGATACGGTTAGCGAAATGAAAGGGGCAAGTAGCAATGAATATTACAGATGTACGTGTGAGAAAGGTAGCAAAAGAAGGAAAAATGAAGGCCGTTGTGTCTGTCACAATAGATGATGAGTTTGTGGTACATGACATCAAGGTGATCGAAGGAGAGAAAGGTCTGTTCATCGCAATGCCGAGCCGTAAGGCAAGCGACGGTGAATATCGTGACATCGCTCATCCGATCAATTCGGCTACAAGAGAACGTATCCAGACTATTATCCTGGACAAGTATCAGGAAGTAATGGCTGAGGAAGCTGAGAATGAGGTTCTTATGGAGGCTGCGGAGTGAGTACAGCAGCTTCAGGGTGTATGACAGCGGAGAAAGATCCGCGTAGCTGACGACCTGGGAATTGAGACTGCATAGATGAAAATAAAAACTGCTGTTTTACAGAGAAGTCTGTGAGACAGCAGTTTTTTTATGTCCCCTGGGAAGAAAAAAACAGTTTTTTCGTTCATAAAAATTTAATTTATTACGTATTTGTTACAGAAATAAAATAAAATTATTGCTTTTTGTGAAAAATATGTTATACTAGAACCCATGAAAGGACGAAAGGTGTTTATATGAAGAATAGAAAAGTTTTCACATTACTGCTTACAGGTATGCTCACCCTTTCCATGGGAAGCACTGTATATGCATCAGGTACAGACGCTGCGATCGCAGAGGCACAGGCGGAGAAACAGGCCGCTGAAGAGGGTCTTGCGCAGGTACAGAACAGCATCGGCACACTGGAGAGCAAGAAGCAGGAGCTGGAGAGCTATCTGGCCGATTTAAACGCACAGTACGAGGATCTTACCAACAGCATTTCTGAGCTTAGTATCCAGGCTGCTGAGAAGGAAGATGAGTTAAATAAAGTAAAAACAGAACTGAAAAAAGCGAAGAAAGCTTCTGCAGATCAGTACGAATCCATGAAGCTTCGAATCGCATATATGTATGAGAATGCAGGAACTTCCGCACTGGAGACACTGCTCTCTTCCGAGAGCCTTGCAGAATTTCTCAACCGCGCGGAGAATGCGATTCAGATTTCTACATACGACAGAGATATGCTGGATAAATATGTCAGCCTTCAGAAGAATATCCAGGAGAATGAGAAGAAGGTTGAGACAGAGTCCGCAGAGATCGATGATCTGATGACCGAGCGTGCATCCAAGCAGCAGGAAGTACAGTCCATGGCTTCCAGCACAAGCGAGGACATTAATTCTTATGTAAACCAGATCAGCGCCAGCCAGGAAGAGGCTCAGCAGCTGATGGCAGATATCAGTAATGCGGACAGTAACATTACTGCTCTGGTACAGCAGGCAGAGGAAGAGAAGGCCGCTGAAGAAAAAGCGAAGGCAGAGGCCGCAGCAGAGGCGGAGAGACAGGCTGCAGCAGAGGCTGCTGCCCGGGAAGAGGCTTCTCAGGATAACGGGGACAGCGAAGAAGCTGCTTCTGATGACAGTTCCGAGGATGACGGAGATGATTACGGCTATGATCCGGAAGAGGATACAACCGAGTCTTCCAGCAGTTCTACAAGCACAGATATCATTGTAGAGGAAGAAGGGGAGGATGTACAGTCCGGAAATTCCGAAGATGTTTCGGAAGACAGTTCCGAAGACACTGCATCAGAGGATGCTTCCTATGATGAGACAGCTTCAGAGGAGGACACTTCGGATGAGTCTGCAGATACTTCTGATTCCGGTTCTTCCAGCCAGGGAACATATCTTGGAAACTTTACACTGACAGCATACTGCAACTGTGCACAGTGCTGCGGAACAGCAGGTAATCTGACAGCCAGTGGAACCGTTCCGACAGCAGGACGTACTGTTGCGATGGCAGGTGTTCCATTTGGAACCAAGCTTCTGATCAATGGTAATGTTTATACCGTAGAGGATCTGGGAACTCCTTACGGACATGTGGATATCTACTGTGGAAGCCATTCTGAGGCATTAAGTTTCGGACTTCAGTCTGCGGATGTTTATCAGGTAGGCTGATCCTGGAACGATCAGATGATCAGGAGAGAATAGGATAAAACATAAAAGGAGCACTGCGAAGATCTTCATATGATCTCGCAGTGCTCCTTTTTATGGTGCGCGTAACACAGATATGTCAGGATGCGTTTCCGGAAATGCAATGTGTGGCTGTCTGTCATTTTCGATGAGCCTGAAATCCTACAGAAACGGTGTACCTGGGATTTCCGGATAGGTTCCCATGCCGATAAGAAGCTCAAGACCTGTCTGGCGGCCTTCCAGTACGGCTGCTTTTACAGCGCTGGCATCACCGGAGATGGCAATGATCACCTCGTTGGAATGGCTGGTGCCGATATTGGGGGTCATATATTGTGTGATGGATACCGCTGCGGATTTTACGGCATTATCTGCCATCACAAGTCCGATAGCAGCCGGAGAGCCGGCCATAAATCCAAATGCTTCACCCAGAGGTGTTCCGAAAGCTTTATGGATAGCAGGACCTGCGCAGGCAGAAAAAGCGAACTCCAGGTGACCGGATTCACTGATGTAGACCTCACCTGCATATTTGTTGGTCAGTTTCAGAGCCAGGGAAATGGCATGACGTACATCGGATACATCGTTTCCGCCAAGGACGATATAGTTTCCGTGACCGCCCCAGCCCTTGGTATCTCTTGGAAGTTCAATGGAAAGGACTTCGGTATTGGTAGCTTTTACCGCATCGTCAATAGCTGTGATCTGTCCGGCAGCACCTGTACGGGAACTGAAAAGTCCAAGGCAGTGGTATTTGGTGCCGACATTCATCTGCTGAAGAAGGGAATCGTCAACTCCGGAAATCACAAGTCCGATGGTATCAAGGACTGCGGTTCCCACGAATTCGGTCCGTGTGCAATTGGTACTGATGTTATGTATATCGTGTATATCCATGTGGAAAAATCCCCCTTTTTAGGCTGAAAAATCGTTGGTTCCAGTATAGCATCGAAAGCGGGATTTTGAAAGAAAAAAATGAAGGTATCATTTCCAGGCAGGAAACAGGGAATTCTATCAGATGGATCATGTTGAATGTAAACTTTGAAACAAAATAAGGTTGACAATTTGCCCTCGCTGTGTTAAATTGTTAACAGCAAAAAGACGGAGATCAAAAATGGGAGGATCTTCCGCCTGGGAAAGCAGAAAAGGAAAGAGAGGATACAGATTATTATGACAACAGTGGCAGCAACCAAAAGCAAGACATATGATCTTGTTTATATCGCGGTTTTTGCAGTAGTGATGGCAGTTTGTTCATGGATCTCCATTCCGGCACAGGTACCGTTTACCTTGCAGACATTTGGAGTATTTATGGCAGTAGGTGTGCTTGGAGGAAAAAGAGGAACTCTGGCAGTCCTGGTTTACGTTCTCCTTGGAGCAGTAGGAGTTCCGGTTTTTGCGGGATTTTCCGGAGCACTTCG
>CAVEKJ010000194.1:0-4463 GCA_963616205.1 Prevotella sp. | reverse complement strand
ATATGTGAATTTACAAGATTGGCAGGCTATAGAATAAATTTACCTTTCAAAGCTGTTCATAAGTCCCCAGCCTGTACTTTTTTCTGAAAATCAGTTATAATATTTTTTGTTTGTAAAAAATTCCACCAAGGAGGACACCGGAAATGAAAACACAGAATCAGACTATGCTTTCTGAGAATACACTGACATCCCGGCCCACAGATATTATTGCGGGATTTCCTGTACGTCCCGGTTTTTTTGAATTAAATGGCGCTACTCCACTTTCCAACGGAGTCAACTTTACTGCACATACCCGTCACGGTACATCCTGCGAACTTCTTCTTTTCCACTCCGGAGAAGAGGAGCCCTTCGCAGTTCTTCCTTTCCCCAATGCCTGTCGTATCGGTGATGTCTATTCCATGATCGTCATGGGACTGGATATCGAAGACCTGGAATACGGTTACCGTATCGACGGCCCCTATGAACCGGAAAAAGGACACATCTTCGATAAAACAAAAGTTCTTCTGGACCCTTATGCCAAGGCAGTTGCCGGGCAGCGTGAGTGGGGTCAGAAAAAGGTCGGCAGCTACCATGCCCGTGTTGTACGTGATTCCTTTGACTGGGAAGATATGCCCCAGTCCACCCGCAAGATCAGCGACCTGATCATCTACGAACTTCATGTCCGCGGATTTACACAGGACTCCTCTTCCGGTGTCACACACCCGGGAACATTTGCCGGTCTTCGCGAAAAGATCCCTTATCTGAAAGAGCTGGGAATCAACGCTGTAGAGCTGATGCCGATCTTTGAGTTCGATGAAAATATGAATGCCCGTACGGTAAACGGCAAACGGCTTCTGGAATACTGGGGATACAATTCCGTAAATTTCTTTTCTCCGAACACCAGCTACGCTTCCAAGGCAGAACATAACTGTGAGGGAACTGAACTTAAGGAACTGATCCGCGAACTTCATATGAACGGCATCGAAGTCATCCTTGATGTTGTATTTAATCACACCGCAGAAGGTAATGAACTTGGAAAAACTTTCTGCTTTAAAGGATTTGACAACAAGGTTTATTATATGCTGACTCCGGAAGGAAATTACTACAACTTCAGCGGCTGTGGAAACACCTTAAACTGTAACCATCCGATCGTACGTCAGATGATCCTGGAGTGTCTTCGTTACTGGACCATCAACTACCGTGTGGACGGTTTCCGTTTCGACCTTGCCAGCATCCTGGGACGTCACGAGGACGGTTCTCCGCTTAACAATCCACCTCTTCTGGAACTCCTTGCTTATGACCCGGTCCTTCGAAATGTCAAGCTGATCGCAGAGGCCTGGGATGCCGGCGGACTGTATCAGGTTGGTTCCTTCCCTGCCAGCCGCAGATGGGCAGAGTGGAACGGCCGTTACCGTGACTGTCTCCGTTCCTTCCTGAAGGGTGATTTCTGGAATGCCTGGGATGCCGCATGGAGTATTTCCGGTTCCGGTGACCTGTACGGCGGTTTTTATTCCGACCACAACGACAATTATGCAGGATACAACTCCTGTGTCAATTTCCTCACCTGCCACGATGGTTTTACCATGTATGATCTTTATTCCTACAATGAGAAACACAACGAGGCAAATGGCTGGAACAACACGGATGGTTCCAACGACAACCGCAGCTGGAACTGTGGCGAAGAGGGCGATTCCACCAATCCGGAAGTCCTTTCTCTCCGTTTCCGCATGATCCGAAACGCCTGTGCTGTGCTGATGTCCAGCCGTGGAACCCCGATGTTCCTTGCAGGTGACGAATTCGGAAACACCAAACATGGAAACAACAACACCTACTGCCAGGACAACGAAACTTCCTGGATCAACTGGGATCTTCTGGATAAAAATCATGATCTTTTCGAATTTTTCAAATATATGATCCAGTTCCGAAAAGACCACCCTGTCATCTCCCGTAAACTTCCCAATGCAGTGTGCGGTATGGAAAACATCCACACCCATAACATTGATGCGCGGGATGTGACCATTCCAAGAGATGCCCACACTTTTGCTGTAAGCTTTGCAGGCTATGATAAGAGCAAGGGCGCTGATGACCTGATCTACATTGTCATCAATGCATACTGGGAAGACGTGACTGTTACACTTCCGGAACTTGCCCGCCCTGGTGCATGGTATCTCTGCGTCAATACCTTCGGTGATGGAGACGGACGTTATTTCTATGAAGAAGACCAGGAGCCACGTATTGAGCACGACTTCTGCATGAGGCCCAGATCCGTTGCCATCTTTACCGGTCGCAATTATTAAAAAATGATAACAGGGACGGAAGCTTTTTTGTCCCTGTCTGAAAGAAATGGAGTATTTTCAATGGAATTAAAAAACAGAACTTTATCCAATTTCGCAGAACTTGTGAAAACAGGTGAATGCAAAAAATTCCGCGGCCGTCTGAAAACCGGCATTGACCTTGGTACCGCCAACACCGTTCTTGCTGTTGTTGACCGGAACAACCGGCCTATCGCCGGAATTTCCGCACCGTCCCATGCCATCCAGGATGGCGTGATCGTCAATTACTATGAATCCGTCCAGCTTGTAACCAAACTGAAAAATAAACTGGAAGAAAAACTTGGCACAGAGCTTCTCTACGGTGCCGCTGCCATCCCTCCGGGAGTTTCCGAAGGCAGCGTCAAAAGCATCGGCTATGTTCTGGAAGGTGCAGGTTTTGAAGTTACCAATATCGTGGATGAACCGACTGCTGCCGCTGCTGTCCTTAAGATCACAGACGGCGCTGTTGTAGATGTAGGTGGCGGCACCACAGGTATCAGTATCTTAAAAGATGGAAAAGTCATCTACACGGACGACGAAGCCACAGGAGGCAGTCACATGACCATGACCGTTGCCGGACACTATAAGATTCCTTATGAGGAGGCCGAAATCTTAAAGACCACCCCAGAAAAAGAAGATGAGATTTTCCCTGTGATCAAGGCTACCGTAGAAAAAATGGCTGTGATCACAGAAAAATTTTTAAACGGCTATCAGGTTCCCGCCGTTTACGTAGTTGGTGGTTCTTCCATGTTTAAGGAATTTACCACTGTTTTTGAAAAGAAGCTGAAACTTCCGGTATACAGACCTGTTCATCCCCTTCTCGTCACACCACTGGGTATTGCGTACCACTGCGAACTTCCAAAAGCTTAAAGCTTTTTTCACATCATGTACAGATAAAACAGGCAGTTTTTGTGGAATCTTTTTTTCGATTCCACAGGAACTGTCTGTATATTATTTCACAATCTTATTTGCCAGATATTTTTTCATGGTATCGGAAACTTTTAAGCCATCCAATGGTCTGACCAGATGCTCATTCATTCCAGCTGCCGGATTCTTAAACTGGTCGTTATTCAAAAATCCTACTCTTATCTCACCGTGTTCTGCCAGCCAGCCCTTCTCTTCAGAGGAAAGAACAGCAACAGACTGTTTTGTAAGATCTGCATACAGATAATATTTTTCTTTTCCCATGGGGAGATCTGAAAACAGCATTGTCTCAGCACGTTCATCTGAATAGGAAAGTGCAGCCATCAGGAACTGGAAATACTGTAAAGATCATCAGCAGACATAACGCCAACCCCACATGTCTGCATAAATTTCTCCTGCTCTTATTCATACTTTTCCCTCGATAATATTGTATTTTTTATCAGACTCTCCCGCCTTTTCGTTTCCCCGGACGGGTTCTGCGGTTCTCCAGGAGACAGACGACTTCCACTGAATCGGTGACCGGAAACATATCAACCGGTTGCATCTTCTTCACCAGATAATCTCTCTTTGTGAGGTAGGCAAGATCTCTTGCCAGAGTTTCCGGGTTGCAGGATACGTAGACGATCTTTTCCGGAGAAAGGCTTAAAAGGGAATGGAGGAATTTACGGTCACTTCCGGAGCGTGGCGGGTCCATAAGGACAACATCCACTTTTTCTCCCTCTGCTGCCATTCCTTCCATAAACCAGCCTGCATCTCCCGGAACAAAACGGACATTCCGGATCCTGTTCTCCCTGGCATTCATTCTGGCGTCACGGATGGCATCGCGGTTCAGCTCCACGCCAATGACATCCCTGGCATTTCTGGATGCAATGATCCCGATGGTACCTGTGCCGCAGTAAGCATCGATCACTCTCTCTTTTCCTGTCATTGCTGCAAACTCCATAGCTTTTCCATAGAGAACTTCTGTCTGCGCAGGATTCACCTGATAAAAAGAAGACGGGGAAATGCGGAATGTCAGTCCCATAAGACGGTCTTTGATAAATCCAGGGCCGTAGAGTACGATATTCCGGTCTCCCAGGACCATACTGGTCTGTCTATCATTGACATTGAGGACCACCGTTGTGATCTCCGGATGTTCCTTGCGGAGAGCTTTTACAAAATTATTCTTGGATGGGAAAATAGGTGAAACCGTAACCAACACTACCATGATCTCCCCTGTGGAAAAACCTCTCCGCACCAGTACATGAC
>CAVEKJ010000193.1:894-4467 GCA_963616205.1 Prevotella sp. | reverse complement strand
ATTCTGGTAAGTTTCATCCTCTTCACGGGTTTCACTTTCATTCAGAAGATCCAGAAGAGTATTCAGATTCTTCTCCTCTTCATCACCCTCATACCAGATGAAGGCAATCAGTGCTGTGTACAGCAGTTTCTCCGCTTTCACCCAGAAATCCTCGGAAGATTTTTCTCCCTCCCCTTTGGTGTTTGCAATAATTGTCGTCACCAGTTTCAGGATATCTTTTTCAGACCGTATATAAGCAAATGGATTGTAATGAAGAGACTTAGAAAAGTTGATCGTATTCAAAACCTTAATCACATAAGGCTCATATACCACTTTCCCGGATTTATCTTTGATGACATTTCCATCTTTATCCCTCTTCGGCGGTCCCTTTGCTAACATCTTCCCGCACTCCTCGATCAGAGTGCCTTTGGGATCTGTAATGACCATGGAACAGTTCATCTGCATGACCGATGGTTTTACGAAAAAACGTGTCTTACCGGAACCACTGCCGCCGATAACTACAATATTTTTATTTCTTGCATATTTCGGTTGCTTCGGTCTGCTCTCCATCGTCAGTGCTTCTGTTGCTGTCAATGGAATGTTCATCCACGGATTTTCCGACATATAAGGTTTGATATCCTCAGCGTTTCCCCATCTGGCTGAACCATACTCGATTCCTTTTCGGAGTTTCTTTGCATCTGACTGTTTCTGCCAAACCAGCACTTTCAAAACGACTGCAACCGTAATCCCTGCCAGCAGATCTTTCCAGTTATTGCTTAACACAAAACCAGCAAAAATCCGATCTGCGTGTTCCATAGCATATACGAGTTTGTTCCCCATATCTTCTCCCGGACTATTCCGGTAAAGAAAAAATGCCCGGTCTGCATAGAACGCAGCCAGAGCATATGGGAGATTGGTAAGAACCAGTTTCTTTTTATCCAGGGCGGACAGCCTGACCCCGATCTTATTCTTCCACTTCTGCATCAGAGGTTTGCCGATCTGTTTCTTCATCGACTCTGCTCCTGATGCCGGTTCTTTACTTTGTCCTTCGTCTTCTTTGGCATCATTGCCCGGTAAGCTGCCAGACGCTTGTGAATCGAAGGTTTATTCGCTTTTTGAATCTGTTTCTGGGAAAACTCACGGAAAGCAGCATTGAGGGCATCCTGATCACGTCCTTTGAAAAATACCAGATAAACTGGCGGCTCTTTGCTCTTGTCCTTTTTCAGAGCATAGTTAATTCCATATTTTCTGGCATAGCGTTCAAAGGACTTGATATTTTTGTTCGTGATCTCGATATTGACCATCCCGGCATTCTGCTTTGCCAGCTCTTTTACCGTGACCTTTCCCTGTTTCGGCTGATTTTTCTGTGCTTTCTTCTCTACCGATTTCTGCTTATGATGCCGCAGATACGCAGCAAGAACCTTTCTCAACAGGTCTGCTGTGATTTTGGTAGTCCGAATACAGAACGTGACCGTTTTCTGAGTTACCTCTTCCTGCATGACTTTTCCCTCCTTTCAGCGATTTAACTGCTGTCCAGATCTGTAATCATGGCAATCACCCCCTTTCAATAAAAAAGGACAGATTAACCGGTAATCAGGCTCTGTACCTGTACGAGTTTTTCTGTCCCTTCTTCTTTTCTCTTATCTTCTCCACCACAATAGATGGGAACACACATTTCAAGTATTCTGCTATAAATACGCTGATGGGCAGTATCTAAATCTGTGGATTTCATTTCATTCAGTCCCAGATTCGTTGTTACGATCAGCGGAAGCATTTTACAATAGCGGCTGTCTATCACATTATAGACCTGCTCCAAAGCAAACTCGGAATTTCGTTCTATTCCCAAGTCATCAATAATCAGCAACGGATAATCCACAAGATTTTGTATAATCTGGTTCTTATCTGCCTGATAGCTGGTCATTTCATTTAGGATCCTGGAAAAATTTGTCATCATGACACGTTCTCCCTGTTCCAAAAGTGCATTTGCAATACAGCCTGCAAAGAAACTTTTCCCGGTTCCAACTGGTCCCATCAAAAGCAATCCTACATTTTTTCTCTTCATATCTGTCCAGTTTTCTACATACTGCCTGGCAATTAGTATCTTCTGGTTGCTTCCGTTGTCATTTTCAAATTTCCATTCCCAGAATCTTCTTTCCCGAAGTCCGACGGATTTTCTCTGATAAAGCAGTCGCTGTGCTTCTTCCCGCTGCATCTTTTCATCCAGTTCCTGTCTGGCTTTCACCTCGCATTCGCACAAACAAGACACTACATGCTCAAATCCCATCAGACTGACTTTCATCTGTTTTCTTTTTCCACAGATGCCACAATGAAGACATCCCTCTTCATCCAGATAATCTGCTGTTACTTTATTATCCATCACAGGCTTTCTCCTTCCTGAAATTCATATTTGTCCATTCCTGCCCTGGATCCATCCCGTTCTGCCCAAAGACAAATTGTTGCAAAATGATTCTGATACTCTTTTCCACTGGATTTCATATAAACAGAAAGATGATCTATCCGTTTCTGGTAATCCCATGGAAATAGCGTCATCAACTCCTGCAGTTCAGCTTCCGACAGAACAACATTTTTAAATCTCCCATACAGACTGAATTTTTCTTCCAGAGCGGGAGTATTGCTCTTACTCTTATCAGTATGATTCTTTTCAGTCTTATTTATCTTAGTATTACTTCCATCCAGATTCTTGCAGTCCGGACTTCTATTTTTTTGCGTTCCGGACTTCCAGTTTCTTGCAATCCGGATTTCCAATTCCTTGCAGTCTGGATTTCCATTTTCTGGCGTTCCAGAAGCAAAGTATCTTACTGGCTTTCCTCTGCTCCGTTTCACAAAATTTTTCACGTATATAACAGAGGGACGATTATTCCCCTGCCGATACCGCTCGATCAATCCAATCCCATGCACACTGTCAAGCTCATAAAGAAGCTTTGTCACTGTCGTATGCGACATTCGCAACAGCTCCTGCAATTCTGCAATCGTGTAAATGATATAGACATAACCATCACTGTCAATCCAGCCATTTTTCTTGGATAGGCTGATTCGATCAAGCAGAATTCCGTAAAGGAGCTTTGCGTCTGTGGACAGGCTTGCAAACTCTTTTTCTGTGAACAGAGCTTTGGGTATCCGAAAGAAAGAAAACTGGTCAGATTCTTCTGCTCTGAAGTATTCAAAATCTGCCATAATTTATTTCCTATTCTTCCTCATTGTTAAAATCACACCCTGCTACACTGCCTGTTCCATGACACATCTCATTAAACACAAAGTTGAAGCACATCATTAACTCACTCAGATAATAATTCCTTGCTTCTTTATTGCAGGCATACATATCCTCAATATAAACCTCCTCGTTTCCATTCATTCGTGCGATCGTTTCCAGAACTTTCATAAACTTCTTATTAGAGCAGCACTCATACTGTTCATTTACATATTTCTGAATTTCCAGCACACGTTCAGGCTTTCCTTCACAAACAGATAACACGCCAAATGCCAGATCCATACCAAACTCATAGCCATCGGCTTCTACGGCATCAATATCCAGATTACCTTCTTCATCGTAATAGCCACGCTCTTCCATAGGAG
>CAVEKJ010000193.1:0-884 GCA_963616205.1 Prevotella sp. | reverse complement strand
GTGGTGTCTCATATTCATCCAGATATCCCATATCTGCAATTGTTCCCAGAATATCTCTGGATGCTGCCACCATCTTGTCCATGATAATTTCTCTTTCTTCCATCGGCATATTTGCCATAATTCTGTCTAATGTCATCATTGATTCTTCCTCCATCTCATTTTCATAAATATCATTGATATAAAAGTGGTTCGCCTTTCCATTGTTTTGAACAATACGCACCAGCTTTCCAATCTTAACAAGTTCCTGTACTGCCTGATCTACTCCATATCGAGTCGTATTCAGGTCTTTCTTCATTTCGCTTTTTGGATAGATAACAAACAGATCTCCGTTATGATCTACCCAGCCATTCTGCACCGCAAATTTCAAACGATCCAGAAATAAGCTGTATAAAATTTTTGCTGTATTTGACAGATTTTTGAATTCTTCCACCTGGAACAGCATCTTTGGCACCTGCAGACAATCTACCGGCATATACTCCATCTTACTCATTGATTGTTTCCTCCTTCTGTTTGTACAGCACTTCGGCTGAATTAATATTGATTTCCAGCATCCCTACAAATACCTGATAGTACAGCAGGCATATCTGTTCATCCTCTCTTGCCAGATACAATCCTTCCAGTTCATCGGACGGATGTTTCATTCCATATACCGCCTGACAGATATCATGGATTTTCTCACATTCCACACTTCTAAGATGCATCTCCAAGCTGTGGTTAAATCTCTGCCAGTCCTCCAGTTTCTGATTTACTGACATCATGCACTGGAACAGTTCCGCTGCTTCACATGCTGCTGACAGCACTACATTTTTGTTATTGATACTTCCATCGGCATTTTTCATATGCGCTACCATATACGCCTGATCTACTGAAACCATCTTTTATCC
>CAVEKJ010000192.1:2543-4473 GCA_963616205.1 Prevotella sp. | reverse complement strand
GAAATAGGCGGCTACCTGATTGGAAAGGCTGTCACTGTAGTGAGAACCCGAAGGATGTGTGACGATACCGGCAGGTTTGTTTACGGCAAGGATGTCCTGGTCTTCGTAGAGAATTTCCAGATCAGGAAGACAATGTGAAGTCGATAAACAGCAAGTATCAGAAATTTTAAGTTCTGAATCAACAGTAAAAGTCGCAGATTCCAGTTGTGCGGAATCCACATCATCGGTTTCCAAACATACCGTAATCTGATCTCCGGGATGAGCAGTTTCCGTCACCCGGCACTGCTGTCCGTTTTTCTGGACACCGCCAGGACGAAATTTTGCCTGGCTGATCTGTTTCTTTGTAAGCCCTGCCTGCCTCCGCAGAAAATGAGAGACAGGTGCCGGGGCAGTGGCTTCTGGGATATGGATAGTAAGATAGCGGTTCATTGTGAGGAATCCTCCGATTATAGATTATAGTAAAACATTGAAAGATGTCTATATTCTGTAATACGAGACAGGTGAAGGTGTTGCGGTGGATGCAATAGAAGCTTATTTATGCTGATAATAAAATACCGCAACCTGTGTCCGATCACGAAGCAGCAGTTTATCCAGAATCCCGCTGAGATAATTCCGAACGGTTCCCTCACTGAGAAACAGCTCTCCAGCAATTTCCTTATTGCTGTACCCATTGGCAATCAGCCGGATGATATCCAGTTCCCGCTCGTTGATATCCCGGGAAGCATAGTCAAATCCACCGGAAGATTGCAGAAGTTCCGGAATCTTGTTCATGATCTCCGTGCCGAATACGGTCTGGCCGGAATAGACAGCCTGCAGAGCAGGGAGAATGCTGGCATAATCCTGCTTCAGAAGATATCCCTTTGTACCAAGGCGGAGGGCTTTTACAATATATTCATCATCAGAAAAAGTAGTCAGAAGAAGAATTTTTGCCTCTGGAAATTCACCGAGGATCTTTCTGGAAGCCTCCAGGCCATCCATTCCTTTCATACGGATATCCATCAGAAGAATATCTGGAAGATACTTCTGGTACAGGGTACAGGCTTCAGCCCCATCGGAACCGGTAGCAGCCACTTCGATATCCGGATTTGCTTCAAGAATGGTTTTTAATGCGCCTGCAACCAGGCAGTCATCGTCTACGATTATAATTTTCATGTCAAAAAATCTCCTGTTTATCAGTTATAAAGAATCTAATTAGAAGCAGATTTCGGAATCGTCACAAAGATTCGAAATCCTTTTTCCTGTGTAATCTGAACGGTTCCACCCAGTGCTTTTACACGGTCCCGAATATTGGACAGTCCCATACCGCCAGAAACAGTTTCACTCTTATTACTTCTCGATTCATCTTGAACATTCAGAATTTCAGAATCCAGTGTACCATTATCTTCTATACAGAACTGATACAGAGCCGGATGCTCCCGGAGAAGAATGGTTACAGAGTCCGCATTGCTATGCCGCATCACATTGGAAAGACCTTCTTTTGTAATACTGATCAGACTGTATTTTACCTCTCTGGGGACCTGTCTGGACATATCATAGGTAAGGGTTACCGGACAGAACGTGAAATCCTTTACAAGTCCCCTTATGGCATCTTCCAGATTCACGGCATCGTCATGAAGATCATGGACACTGGAACGGATGCTGTTCATGGCACCGTTCAGGGAATCTTCCAGATTTCCCAGAAGAGGAGCAAGGGCGTCATCTTTGTTTATGGTCTTACAGGCAGCAGTCATAAGGATGGAGCGGGAAAGCACATGCCCCACATTATCGTGGATTTCCCGGGCAATCCGGTTCCGTTCACGGAGGGTTGCCGCATAAATTTCATAATCCTGTTTTTCCAGAAGCGCTTTGTTTTTTTCTGAGAGAAGAAGCGCATGCTCCTCACTGTCATCCCGGATCTGTCGGAAATCCCGGGTAAGGATCTCGTATTGTC
>CAVEKJ010000192.1:0-2533 GCA_963616205.1 Prevotella sp. | reverse complement strand
CACGTATTGCCTGGTATGGTGCCAGAGAAAAAATGCGAGAATGAAGCCAAAGATTCCAAACAGACAGAGAATCTCCGGAAATTTATGGAGCTGAAAAACAAGAAATCCCCAGAATGGAAGTTCCATCACTGCCAGAGGAAAAAGCTCAGCAGCCAAAATCTGATACAAAAGCAATGGAAAAAATAAAAGAAGATCCGGGATCCACAGAGAACAGGACCCAAAGATCACATAACTTCCGACAAGAATCAAAATCCTGTTGTCGGAATGTTTCAACACAGACAAAGATTTGTGTGGACAGGATTCTGTTTTACATGTCCTGCACAGATAAGTAACGCAACTTAGGATAATTGCAAAAAGGAGGGAAAAAACAAGCGCCTGATCCCAGGGCACATAAAAAAATGCCAGAGCGCTGTATAAAAGCAATATGGCGGAATCTGTAAAATAGCGCATAAAAATAAAACCTCCCTTCACAACATGAACTCCGAAAATCAATGTGCCTTTATTATAATATACCCACTCCCTCCCTGCAAAGAAAAATCTTCCCTCATCCAAAAGACATGACATTTGTCATCAGCAGATGGTGACATCCCACACTTGGAGCATACAGCAGAAAAAGTTATAATGGCATCATAAAAGAAATATAAATTTCTGCGATAAAACAGAAAAGTCCTATTTAATGGACTATGAAAGGAAGGAAAGCATATGCCACAGAGTATGGTCCACATAGAAAACCTGGTAAAACGATATGGTGATCTCACCGCACTGAATCATCTGGATCTGGATATCCATGAAGGAGAGATCTTTGGACTTCTGGGCCCAAATGGTTCCGGAAAAACAACAGCAATCAGCTGCCTGTTATCCCTGCTGAAATATGACCGGGGTCAGGTAGAAATTTTCGGAGAAGAGATGAAACCGGATAATTACAAGGTCAAGGAACAGATCGGAATCGTATTGCAGAATGTAGCTGTTTTCGAGGAGCTGACCGTGCAGGAAAATATCGATTATTTCTGTGGTCTGTACATAAGAGACAAGAAACGGAGAAAAGAGCTGGTGGAAGAAGCCATCGAGTTCACCGGCCTTGAAGATTTCAGAAAGATGCATCCAAAGAAACTTTCCGGAGGCCTTCTGCGGCGACTGAACATTGCCTGCGGGATTGCCCACAAGCCAAGGCTGATCATCATGGACGAGCCAACCGTAGCCGTAGATCCACAGAGCAGAAACAAGATCCTGGAAGGAATCCAGACACTGAACCAGCAGGGTTCTACCATCATCTACACATCTCATTACATGGAAGAAGTGGAGCAGATCTGTACCAGGATCGCCATCATGGACCATGGAAGAGTCATCGCCCAGGGAACAAAAGAAGAACTGAAGCAGATGATCAAAACCGGCGAGACCATCACCGTGGAAGCCATTGCCCTGGAGGAAAAACATCTCCAGGATATCCGCACACTGGAGCATGTTTTTGATGTCCGGTATGAAAAACAGGTGCTGACTGTGCGCTGTACCGATGCGAAGCATAACCTGATCCGGCTTCTCAATTATCTCCAGAGCCAGGACATTTCTTTTGGAAGAGTCTTTTCCGAACTGCCAACACTGAACGATGTATTCCTGGAGATCACCGGAAAACAGCTGAGAGATTAGGAGGGGATGGGAATGCTACATTTATTAAAATACAGTTTTCTTTCCAAAATCCGGAATTTTAATATCATCTTCTGGCCCCTGGTCTTTCCCCTGGTACTTGGAACGTTTTTCTATTTTGCATTTGGAAATATCGATGACGCAGATTTTCAGACGGT
This sequence comes from Prevotella sp., assembly GCA_963616205.1. Taxonomy (GTDB): domain Bacteria; phylum Bacillota; class Clostridia; order Lachnospirales; family Lachnospiraceae; genus Blautia_A. The sequence continues at coordinate 734 of CAVEKJ010000192.1, read as the reverse complement.
TCCGGTGGCAGTGGTGAAGGAAGATTCCGCAGATACATTTTTCATGACCTATCTCGATGAGGTGAAAAAAAGCAATCCGGATCTTTTAAAAACAGAAGAAATGTCGGAAAAGGAAGCTCTGGAAGCATTACAGGATAAAAAAGTCAAGGGAATCTATTATGTGGGAGAGGAACCATCTCTTACAGTAGTTGGAAACGGAATGGAAGAGAGCATCCTGCAAACTGTTCTTGACAGCTGTGAGAATACCAGGACAACCATCACCAACATCATGAAAAAGAATCCGCAGATGGATATGAAAACCATGAAAAACCTGTTAAGTTCCAATAGTTTGGTAAAAGAGGTTTCTCTTGGCGGACGTACCATTGACGGAAATGTGCAATTCTTTTACGCACTGATCGCCATGGCTTGCCTGTATGGTTGTTTCATTGGATTTGGCTCTGCCATTGGAATTCAGGCCAATATCACACCCCTGGCAGCCAGACGATGTGTGACACCTACCCATAAGCTGAAACTGATCCTTACAGATCAGCTGGCATCTTTTGCCCTGGGCTATGCGGACGTGATCATTCTGATCCTGTATCTCCGGTATATTCTCAATTTGGATTTTCAGGGACAGATGGGAAAAATGCTCATCGTATCCTTTTTCGGAAGTCTCATCGGAGTTTCCATGGGCGTATTTATCGGCAGCTTCGGAAAAATGCAGGAAGGCGTAAAGATTGGGATCATGCTTGGAA
>CAVEKJ010000191.1:0-4482 GCA_963616205.1 Prevotella sp. | reverse complement strand
GTGCCAGAAGCAGAAATCCTCCGTAGAGCAGGGCAATCTGGATCATCAGCCGGTTACTTTCATGGATCAGCGGTGGAGACGGAAGGATCGTTACCATAAACCAGTCTGTATTGGAAATGCTGTAAAAACCTGCGTAAACCTTTGTGTCCAGAATGTTCCGTTCAATAAAGTTATTGGAGGACATAAAGGAATCCTTGATCGTGTCATAATCCAGACGGTAAATTCCGGACAGGGACGGGTCAGAGGTTGCAACGATGGCATCACGTTCATTTACAATATAGGAGACACTTCCCTCAAGAGAAAGATTGTCTGACAAAATACTGTTCAGCTTATCATCCGAAAAGTAAACCGCCAGATAAGCTTTGTAGGCAGTGCTGTGGTAGTAAAGGCTTAAAGGACAGATATAGGCCATATCTCCGTAATTCTGTTTTTCCTGTGAACCGAGATAGAAGGATGGACAGAACATTTCCTGGGCATCACGGCTGCCCTGGAAGATACCATACCAGTAAGTACCTTTTGCCTGACTTAAAGGTGCCAGGATATTCTCCGTATTTGGATAGGTGTCCAGAGCTTTCAGATCATCGGGAAAGTCCACATAGATCCGCACATCGGTAACAATGGAATCCGTAGTCAGCCTTTCAATGGCATTTTTGAAATCAATGGCATGGTTGGAAGTGGCAAGCTTTTCGGATGAATCGCTGACCGGCATGTAAAAAAGCTCCTGGAAAAAATTCTGTCCAGTGATATTCCGTGTTGTGGACAGAATCGTATCCATTGTCCGCTCAATCAGCGGAGCCGTTTTTGCGGAGGCGTCCTGCTCCTGGCGGATGGTATTGGAAACCACCATATTATAAAGCCTTCCATAAAAAAGAAATATGGTAAGGAAGGCTGGAAGGATCACAATACTCATCAGCGCAATGGTAAATTTGGTCTGAAGGCTTAAATTCAGGTAACCGTTTTTGAAACGGCGCCAGAGGGCCCTCATGACATTTTCTCCCGGTATTCAGATGGAGAAAATCCGGAATATTTTTTGAAACTTTTTCCGAAGTAATTTCCGTCTGTGTATCCTACTTTTGAGGAAATTTCGGAAATTTTATATCGAGGGTCAGAAAGCAGCTGTTTGGCTTTCTCCATACGGTATTCCGTCAGATACTGATTGAGAGTCTGTCCAGTTTCACTTTTAAAAAAAGTGCACACATAGGAAGTGGAAAGATAAACATGGCTGCTGATATCCTTTACGGAAAGGGTATCGTTCATATAATTCCGGCTGATGTAATCCTTGATCATAAAGATCGTGGAATTTTCAGGCTGGGATTTTTTGGCATCTTCAAAATATCTGGCAGTTTTTTCTTTCAGAGATTCATGAAGTTCTGCATAGGTAAATGCATTGTTCAGGGTATCCACGATCAGATCCTGCTTTTCCTGGAAACTGCTTTCTACCTGATTTTTTTTGCGCGCAGTAGACAGTGCGTTGAACAGCTGGTAATAGAGATCCCGGATCTGATTGGGCATAAAGGTGCAGTTACAGTTATAATAGTGAAAAAGATCCTCCAGAAACTGAACACAGTGTTCTTCCTCACCGGAAAGAAGATATTTGGAAAAGGTGTTTTCCGGGGAACGCAGAGAATCCGGAAGAGGGCCTTCTTTGGAAAGCTGGTTCACGATGTTTTCTGTGAGAAATGTTTTTTCCGGGAAGAAAAAGCAGTTCTGCAGAAGGATCACGGCAGAAGCGTAGGACTGATAAACTTTTGAAATGTCCGTTACGGTATTTCCGGCTGCGATCAGGTGCTTTCCCAAGATATCAAACTGTCTGGAGATATAGCTTCCCACAGCAGAAAGTGTTGTCTGGGAAATCGTGTTTCTTCCATATATATGGTGGACCAGATACTGGACTCTTTTTTCTACAAAGAGACATTTCAGATGATAATGTTTCAGAAACTGGGCAATATCATTCTGGATATCTTCCAGAAGAATACCGGAAGATTCCGCAGCCACGCTAAGTTTCACGATGATGGAAGTAAAATTCATACCAGGTTCCAGAAGCTCCGGCTGCCCGAGTTCCAGGCAGAGATCTGTGATCTCACTGCTGTCAGAAGGTGGCAGGGTAAGTTTCTGTGCCAGCCGGGTGGCTGTTTCCTGGGAATGGATGGCCTCGCCACGGTGAGAGCGGAGTTTTTGCTTATAAAGAGATTGTGCCTCCAGAACGGCGTCCCGCACTTCCTCAGGATGCAAAGGTTTCTCAATATAATTGACAGCTTTTAGTTTAATGGCGGCTTTCAGATATTCTTTGTCGGAATAGCCGCTCATGAAGATAGGGACACAGTCCGGCAGAAATTTTTCCAGCCGTTCCAGCATGGCAATACCAGTCATCCGCGGCATCCGCACATCACAGAGGATGATCTCCGGTTTATGGAGTCTGGCCATTTCCAGTCCGTTCACGCCATCGTCTGCCTGAAGGATTTCGGTGATCCCCAGAGAGTCCCAGTCAATGGATGAGACAAGTCCGGTACGTGTAAGTTCTTCGTCATCGACGATCAGTAATTTCATATAGGTTCTCCAATCGGATATAGATTCATAACTTTGTAAATCAGACGTTTTCAGTTCTGTTTATATTTACAGAGAACGGAACCGTCAGCGCTACTATTATAGCATAAAGTATATAGAAATACGAGAATGTGACATTGGTTTATGGGTAATATTTTACAGAGAAAAGGAGAATATTTTACCCTTATCCAAAAATATTCCCATTATCAACAAAGTATGTGAATGTTAAAATATAATCAGATTAAAGGAAAGGGAGGAGAAAGAGCCGTGTCAGAATATGTTCTTGAATTAAAAGGTATTACGAAGATATTCCCCGGTGTCAAAGCTCTGAATAATGTACAGTTCCAGCTCAAACCTGGCGAAGTTCACGCGCTGATGGGTGAGAACGGTGCTGGTAAATCTACGTTTATCAAGGTTATTACCGGAGTACATAAAGCAGAAGAAGGTGAGATGTTCTTAAACGGACAGAAGGTTGACTTCAAAGGTCCGAAGGATGCCCAGGAAGCAGGTATTGCAGCCGTATATCAGCATCCGACATCATATCCGCACCTTACAGTAGCTGAAAATATTTTTATGGGTCATGAGATCATCAAACATCATATGATCCAGTGGAAAGAGATGAATCAGGAGGCAAACAAATACCTCAAGGAGCTGGATGCAGATTTCGATGCAACCGCTGAGATGGGTACCCTTTCTGTTGCACAGCAGCAGATGGTTGAGATCGCCAAGGCACTTTCCACAAATGCGAAGATCATCATTCTGGATGAGCCGACAGCAGCACTTACCAGAAACGAGTCCGAGAAGCTTTACACACTGGTTGACAAGCTGAAAGAGAATGGAGTTTCCATTATCTTTATCTCCCACCGTTTCGAGGATATGTACCGTCTGGCTTCCAGAGTTACCGTATTCCGTGATTCCCAGTATATCGGAACCTACGATGTAGATGGAATCACAAATGCAGATCTGATCAAGGCAATGGTTGGACGTGAGATCAATGATCTGTTCCCGAAACCGGAAGTTGAACTGGGAGATGAGATGCTCCGTATCGAACATCTTTCCAGAACAGGATTTTTCAAGGATGTTTCCTTCAATGTACATGCAGGCGAGATCGTAGGTCTTACAGGTCTGGTTGGTGCAGGACGTACAGAGGTTGTGGAAGCTGTCTGTGGAATCACCCGTCCGGATGAAGGAAAAGTTTTCCTTGAAGGAAAAGAAGTTTACATCAAGACTCCTTCCGAGGCAATGGAAAAAGGTATCATCCTTCTTCCTGAGGACAGACAGAAGGAAGGTCTGATCATGAGCTGGGGACTTGGAAGAAACGTAACACTTCCGGTTATCAGTAAATATGCAAAATCAGGATTCAACGATGAGAAGACAGAGAGAGAAATCTCCAAGAAACTTCTTGAGGAAGTTGATACCAAGGCGGTTGATATCTTCCAGCCGGCAAGCTCCCTGTCAGGTGGTAACCAGCAGAAAGTTGTTGTTGCGAAAGCTCTTGCTCAGGAAATGAAAGTAGTTATCATGGATGAGCCGACAAAGGGTGTCGATGTCGGAGCAAAAGCTGAGATCTATGCGATCATGGGAGATCTTGCAAAGAAAGGATATGCGATCATCCTGATCTCTTCCGAGATGCCGGAGATCCTGGGTATGGCAGACCGTATCGTAGTTATGTGTAACGGCCGTAAGACAGGAGAACTGAGCAGGGATGAGGCAACACAGGAAGGTATCCTTGAGCTGTCCATGGAAAAGAGCACTGGAAAGGGGACTAAATAATGGAAAAGAAATCTGTCATCAAGAAGATTACAGGCTCCCGAGAGGCTCTGCTGGCAATTATCGTGATCGTGCTGTTTGCAATCATCACAGTGATCAGCCCTTCATTCCTTACGCCAAAGTCACTCCTGGAGATGCTGAAAAATAATGCAGTAACAATGGTAATGT
>CAVEKJ010000190.1:0-4483 GCA_963616205.1 Prevotella sp. | reverse complement strand
GACGGAGGCGGTTTATCAGGAACTTTTACATTTGAAAACATTTCTGTCAGGTAAAGAAGATATGACAGCGCTGGATGAATTCACAGATGTGAAGAAGAAAAGTCTGGCTGTTCGTCTGGCTGCGGAGCTTCTTACTGCGGAACAGCAGAGTACAGAAGAGTTTGTGATCCATACTCTGGAGGAGTTCAGCCTTACTATCCGAAAGGAACATATCACAGAGACAGAAGCTGGTTTTGAACGAATCCGGCAGCTGTTCGGGGAGATGGTAGAGAAGAGAAAAGCCTGCGCGGAAAAAATAAGCAGGGAGCTGGAACGGGCATTTGTTTTTATGAAAGAATGTTTCGGGGATGGGCAGGAAATGGTGCTTTTTGTCACAGGACTGACCCGGAACAGCCATGCAGCCGCTTTTATCCGGGAGTATGGCTGTGATCCTTATTTTGCCTGCAGTGAGAAGCTTCTTTACCGGAAACAGGAGAAGAAACTTCAGGAGGAATGTGAGGCACTATTAAAAATATGAATGATCCCTTAACGAATACTTATGACTGAATGGGGCCTGGCGTCTTGACAGGAAGGCTTATGAGGTGATACGGTAACTGTGTCGAAAACAAAAACCAAATAACCGAATGATGAGGTGTGAGAACATGCAGGAATTAAAACCAATCAAAGAAGGTAAAGTACGTGAGATCTATGACAATGGCGACAGTCTGATCATGGTTGCAACAGACCGTATCAGCTGCTTTGACGTAATTCTGAATAACGAAGTTACAAAGAAAGGTGCTGTACTGACCCAGATGTCCAAGTTCTGGTTTGACATGACTGAGGACATTCTTCCGAACCACATGATTTCTGTAGATACCAAGGATATGCCGGAGTTTTTCCAGCAGGAAAAATTCGAAGGAAAATCCATGATGTGCCGTAAACTGAACATGCTGCCGATCGAGTGTATCGTACGTGGATACATCACAGGAAGCGGCTGGGCAAGTTATAAAGAGAACGGCACTGTATGCGGCATCAAGCTTCCGGAAGGCCTGAAAGAGTCCGACAAGCTGCCTGAGCCGATTTACACACCATCTACCAAGGCTGAGATCGGTGATCACGATGAGAACATTTCTTTTGAGCAGAGCGTGGACCATCTTGAGAAATATTTCCCTGGAAAAGGCCGTGAGTATGCGGAGAAACTTCGTGACAACACCATCGCTCTTTACAAAAAATGTGCAGAGTACGCACTCAGCAAGGGAATCATCATTGCAGATACAAAATTCGAGTTTGGTCTTGATGAGGACGGCAACATGGTGATCGGTGATGAGATGCTGACACCGGACAGCTCCCGTTTCTGGCCGGCAGAAGGCTATGAACCAGGACATGGCCAGCCATCTTTTGACAAACAGTTTGCACGTGACTGGCTGAAAGCCAATCCGGACAATGACTGGACACTTCCACAGGAGATCGTGGACAAGACCATCGAGAAATATCTCCAGGCATATAAAATGCTTACAGGTAAAGAACTGGCCTGAAAACAGCAACAGCTCTGAAATAGAACATACCTTACAAACCGCTTCGGACGCCCATTCCGAGGCGGTTTTCTTTCTATATAAAATATGATAAAAACAAAACAGTTGCAAGAAAACAGAGGGGTATTTATAATAAATACAGAAACCAGGCAATCCTGACAGATCAAAGGAGCGTGATTATGAGCAGGAAAGACAAGGCAAAAAAGAAGAAAACAGTGGGAGATCATATTCTGACGATCGTTCTGATCGTGGCAATCTGTATTTTCTGTTATGCGGCTTTTAACCTTTATCATATCTATACAGAATATAAAAAAGGAACCGATGAGTATAACAGCATTTCCAAAATAGCAGTGACAGAACGTGATCCGGATCAGGTGGAAGAACTGGATCAGCCGGATGAACAGCCGGTGGCGCCTGTAAGCATTGATTTTGATTCGCTTAAGAGCATCAATGATGATGTGATCGGATGGATCTATATGGAGGCATTGCCGCAGATCAGTTACCCCATCGTGCAGGGTGAAGATAACAGCTTTTATCTGCATCAGACATACGAAAAAAACTATAATTTTGCCGGAACGATTTTTATTGATTATGAGAACAAAAGAGATTTCAGCGACTGCAATACACTGGTGTACGGTCATAATATGAAGAACGGTTCCATGTTTGGATTGCTGAAGAAATACAGGGCGGATGAGACTCTTTATAATACCAGCAAATATTTCTGGATCCTCACCCCAAAGAAGGATTACCGTTATGAGATCATTGCAGCGTATACCACATCTGTAAACAGCGATACCTATACCCTGTTTAAGGGACCGGGCAAAGAGTTTATGGAATATGAGAAAAAAATGTTCCGGAATTCGGAGATCAGAACCGATGCTGCAGAAAGCGAAGCGAATGTGAAGGACAAGATCGTTACATTATCTACCTGTACCGGAAATCAGGCAACCCGTTTCGTGGTACAGGGAAAAAGAGTGAATGCAGTGGACCCGCAGTAGAGTTTTTTCTGCGGGATAAGTGCGGGAGGAAAATGACATGGGAAATGAGATAGAAAAATTACAGAAGATCATTGATGAAAGTAATAATATCGTATTTTTCGGCGGAGCAGGAGTTTCCACAGAAAGCGGTATCCCGGATTTCCGAAGTCAGGATGGACTCTATAATCAGAAATATGATTATCCGCCGGAGACGATCTTAAGCCATACTTTTTTTATGAGAAGGCCCGAGGAGTTTTTTAAATTTTACAGAGATAAGATGCTGTGTGATACTGCAAAACCCAATGAGGCACACCGTAAGCTGGCGGAGCTGGAGAGAGCAGGGAAGCTGAAAGCAGTGATCACTCAGAATATCGACAATCTTCATCAGATGGCAGGAAGCCAGAAAGTTATGGAACTTCATGGAAGTGTTTACCGGAATCACTGTATGAAATGCGGAAAATTTTATGATTTTAAATATATGAAGGAATCAGAAGGAGTACCGAAATGCACTTGTGGAGGTATGATCAAGCCGGATGTGGTCCTCTATGAGGAAGGCCTTAACGATCATACCATCCAGGAATCGGTAAAAGCGATTTCCCAGGCGGAGGTGCTGATCATCGGAGGAACTTCGCTGGCGGTGTACCCGGCAGCTGGTCTGATCGATTATTTCCGCGGAGATCATCTGGTGGTGATCAACAAGGCACCGACACCCAGGGATAAATATGCGGATCTTCTTATTAAAGAACCGATCGGACAGGTGTTCTCCAAGATCCGGGTCTGAGGAGATATGGGTGTCCTGGATTGGTCTTAACCGAATGCGGATCAGGATATCCGTTTGATCAGGACATCAGAAAAATAAAAATGAGGAGTATCAAATGGGATTAAATTATGAGGTAGGAGACATTGTCACACTGAAGAAGGCGCACCCCTGTGGCAGTAAGGAATGGGAGATCCTCCGTGTAGGGGCTGATTTCCGCCTGAAATGCATGGGCTGCGGACATCAGATCATGGTGGCACGTAAGCTTGTGGAGAAAAATACACGAGATTTGAAAAAATTCGAAAAAAATTAAATTTATGCTTTACATCACGGGAAAGATGTGCTAAAATTAACAATCGTGATATATTTCATATCCTTGCTCTTTGACAGGCAAAGGGCCAAAAGACCATAAGGAGGTTAAGACAAGCATGAACAAGTACGAGTTAGCATTAGTTGTGAGCGCTAAGCTTGAGGACGAAGCACGTGACGCTGTAGTTGAGAAAGCAAAAAGCTACATCACACGTTACAACGGCGTGATCACAGAAGTTGAAGAATGGGGTAAGAAGAAATTAGCTTACGAGATTCAGAAAATGCATGAAGGCTTCTACTATTTTATTCAGTTTGAAGCAGATTCTCAGTGCCCGGCGGAAATCGAGAGACATGTCCGCATCATGGACAATGTATTAAGATACCTGGTTGTCAAGAAAGAGGCATAATTTTTTGCAGCGGATTTTCGAAAACACCATTAAGAACCTGTTCAGTTAAGTGAAATCATAAGAGAGGTAGAACGATGAACAAAGTAATATTAATGGGACGCTTGACAAGAGATCCTGAGGTAAGATATTCCGCAGGAGAAAATGCCCTGGCAATCGCCAGATATACACTGGCAGTTGACCGTAGATTCCGTCGTGACGGAGAGGCAAGTGCTGATTTCATCAGCTGTGTTTCTTTCGGACGTACAGCAGAGTTTGCGGAAAAGTATTTCAGACAGGGACTGAAAATTGCAGTTACGGGACGTATCCAGACAGGAAGCTATACGAACCGTGAGGGACAGAAGGTTTATACGACAGAGGTCGTTGTTGAGGAACAGGAATTTGCTGAGAGCAAAGCATCCAGCGACAGCTATGTGGCAAGTCATCCTCAGACAAATGCGGCACCTGCACCGTCTATGCCAAGTCCGAGCGCAGCAAGCGCCGACGGCTTCATGAATATTCCGGACGGAATTGATGAGGAGCTGC
>CAVEKJ010000189.1:0-4502 GCA_963616205.1 Prevotella sp. | reverse complement strand
CCACTACCATCGAAGAATATAAAGCAGTGATCGGAAGTTATCACTTTGGATTTGAAGATGAGAAGTCCGTGATCCCGGAAACTGGACAGGAGCAATTCGACAACATTCCGGAAGAGTATTCCCATCTGTATCTGGCTATTGACGGACGTCTCGCGGCAGTGATCTGTATCGAAGACCCGCTTCGCGAGGAGGCGAAAGCTTCTGTAGAAGCATTGCGTGTGGCAGGAATCTCCAAGATCGTTATGATGACAGGTGACAGCGAGCGTACAGCAGCAGCCATCGCCAGACGTGTGGGCGTGGATGAATATTATTCCGAGGTCCTCCCGGAAGACAAGGCCAACTTCATTGAAAAAGAGAAAGCGGCCGGAAGAAAAGTCATCATGGTCGGTGACGGAATCAACGATTCCCCTGCACTTTCTGCAGCCAATGTTGGTATTGCCATCAGCGATGGTGCCGAGATCGCCCGTGAGATCGCAGACATTACCGTAGGTGCAGATGACCTTCAGGAACTTGTTGTTCTGAAAGAGATCAGCAACGCACTGATGAAGCGTATCAGACGCAATTACCGTTTCATCATTACCTTTAACGCAGGCCTGATCGCCTGTGGTGTTGTAGGAGTCCTGCAGCCGACAACATCCGCACTTCTGCATAATACATCCACACTGGCTATCAGTTTGAAGAGTATGCAGAATCTGCTTCCATAGAAATTGTAATATATCAGAAACATAAAAAAGAACCCGTGAGGTCGCAGAGATGATTTTTCTTCTGTGACCTCGCGGGTTTTCTGTTATTCCCGGGGAAACGGCTCACTTTCCAGTTTCAGCCCGTCTTCCATATGATACCGCCTCTTTTTCGTATCCGATTGCAGTGGCCTTGTATGGAGGCTCCGGTATCTGGAAGGACTCATATGATAAAATTTTTCGAAAGTATGTGCAAAATGCTGCCGGCTGTTGTAGCCCGCAGAAAAGGCGATATCTGTAATTTGCAGAGTACTGTTGCACAGAAGGAAGGCAGCCTGTTCCATACGCTTGCGGTTGATGTAGGTGTTGATAGTGCAGCCGTTTTTTTCTGTGAAGAGTGCCTGGAGATAGGATTTATTGATCCCTGCACAGGCGGCAATGGCAGGAATGCTGATATCTTCCAGATAGTGCTCGTCAATGTAGCGGAGCGCTTTTTTCAGATAAGCACTTCCGGATGTGTTCTGGCTGGAACGGGCGCAGAAGGCAAGCTCCGTAAGCATCCGGCAGAAAAGAAGAAAGAAGAGAAATTCTTCCTTTTTTATCTGGCCGGAACTGCGCTGCATGAAGGTGAGCAGGTCTTTCAGGCTGTATCCTAAGTTTCGGGAATCCGTGCCGGAGCAGAATCCCCGGGAGGAGTCCATAAAGTTCCAGAACCGGGAGAATCCGGGATCTTTTTGCAGAAGAAGATCCAGAGCAACCGGACTTTTTTCGGAAGTGAGGGAAAATTCCAGGTTGAGGATCGAGCAGGGAAAACCATCAGGAATCTCCAACCTGTGAGGTACATCCGGGCAGATAAAGACGAACTGGCCGGATTTCAGAGGGAATTCTGTATCCTGTACGCCGTCGTGGCAGAAAACCCGGCAGGTGCCGGAGGTGATATACATAATCTCATAGCTGGAATGTGTGTGGTGTTTCATATGATAATAGGGAAGGGAGAGGGCGTAAAAAGCGGAAATATGGAAATACCGGGAAGGGTTCTGGAAAATATCTGGCATGGAAAAAACCTCCTGAGCATGTTGCAAAGTGGAATGTGAATATTTCGGTTGTAAATTGCGAATCAGGCAGATCTTCGGTTAAATGTTTTCCCCACCTGAATAGTTTGTTTGACTGTCTGTAAACAGTATATCACGTAAAAATAAATGCGACAATATATTGCATTTTTACATTCATGGGATGATACCTGTCACCTTATAAAAAATCAGATGATATACTGGATTCAAGATTAGAAAAACGGGAGGATATTTTGTATGAGTTGCAAAAACGGGAACATGAAAACAATCGAATTACATGAAAACGGCCTGGATATCCAGTTCCGTATCCGTGAAAACGGCGTCGTAGAGCTGGCAGATTTTTCCGCAGAGAAAGTAAAAAAAGCAGCCATGGAGCCAAAAGAAGACATTTATTATCCGGCAGTGGAGATCCACACAAGTGGTACCGGCAGCCTGAACATGCATGCTTACAAAAATAACGTCAATCAGTCTTCCGTGGACTTTGTCTATGAGAAACATGAGCTGAAAGAGCAGGCCGGTGGAAAAGAGCTGGAGATCGTAATGGTTTCTCCGGAAAAACTGAAAGCAGTATATCATATGCGACTGTTTGACGGAATTCCGGCAGTGCAGACCTGGACAGAGATCGCCAACGAAGGAAGTGAGGAGCAGGGCCTGACCTATGTTTCTTCCTTTATCTATCAGGGGATTTCCAGAGGCGGAGACAAGCCTTATTACAAAAAAACAGATATCTATGTGCCGTTTAACAGCTGGTGCTGCGAGGCACAGTGGCAGAAATACGATGCAGAGACACTGAATTTAAACGGAATGGTCGTAGATGGGTTCAACCATCAGGGATATGGTCTGAACCGTTATTGCTACAGTGGAAAGGGTACCTGGTCCACCTGTGAATATCTTCCGATGGGAATTGCAGAGGATAAAGAAACCGGCGAGACTTATATTTTCCAGGTGGAAAGTTCCGGACAGTGGCTGGTAGAGTATGGTTCTGCCCAGGGTGGAAATCTGTATCTCACTTTAAGCGGTGCCACCGAGCAGGAGCATGGCTGGTATAAGAACCTGAAACCGGGCGAAAGATTTACAACGGTTCCGGCAGGAGCAGCCGTTGTAAAAGGCGGCCTGAATCCGGCAGTGGCAGCACTGACACAGTACAGGAGAAAAGTACGCAGACCGAATCCGGACGATGAAAAACTGAACGTGGTATTTAACGATTACATGAACTGCCTGATGGGAGATCCCACAACAGAACGGGAGCTTCCGATCATTGACAAGGCAGCAGAGCTTGGCTGCGAATATTACTGTCTGGATGCAGGATGGTATGATGATGGATTCTGGTGGGACCGTGTCGGTGAATGGAAAGAGGCACCGGGAAGATTCCCGAATGGTCTGAAAGAAGTCTGCGATTACGCACACAGCAAAGGCCTGAAAATGGGACTCTGGCTGGAGATCGAGGTTATGGGAGTTGCCTGCGAGCTGGCAAAGAAACTTCCGGATGACTGGTTTGTCTGCCGCCATGGAAAACGCCACATTGACAACAAACGTTATATGCTTGATTTCCGTAATCCGGAAGTACGGAAATACTGCCGTGATGTTGTGGATCGACTGATCAATGATTACGGCGTAGAGTACTTTAAAGTGGACTATAATGTAACCATGGGATACGGAAGTGACCTGAACAGCGACAGCTGCGCGGATGCCATCCGTGAGCATTATGAGTGTCTCCATCAGTGGTATGAGGAGATTTTCCGCGATCATCCGGAACTTGTTGTGGAGAACTGCAGCTCCGGCGGACAGCGTATGGATTATGGTATGCTGAAAGTCTTAAGCCTGCAGTCTACCAGTGACCAGACCGATTATCTCTACAATGCCAATATCGCTGCCAATGTAGCCAGCGCAGTAACACCGGAGCAGGGCGGCATGTGGGTATATCCATATGAGGATGAGGAAGAGCATGTGATCTACAATGTGGTAAATGGTATGCTTCTTCGTCCATACATCAGTGGTATGGTATGGAAACTTGGCGAGAATTCCATGAACCGGATGAAAGAGGGAATTGCTCTGTATAAAGAAATCCGTGAGGAAGTCCGTGACGGCGTGCCGTTCTTCCCGCTGGGATTCGGTACCCTGAAATCCGAAGTTCTCGCTTATGGGGTAAAAGCAGAGAAAAATACATATCTTTCCGTATGGACACCAGGAACAACAGAAGCTGTGATCCCGCTGGAAAACGCAGATCAGATCAGCAAAGTTTCTGTGGTATATCCGAAAGAGGAAATGTGTGAATACCGGATTGAAAATGGAAATCTTGTAGTAAAGATGCCGAAGGAAAAAGCAGCCAGATTCTTTAAGATCGAGATGAAATAAGAATATTCGTCTGACAGTCCATATAAACGGACAGTTACCATCAGGTTTATCGGATATCAGCACCCGGTTTCATGATCTGAAGCAGGATCACAGAGCAGATGATCGCTCCGATTCCAGGAACCGCACCGCCGATTCCCACATACCGAAGTCCTGCATATTTTACGATCACTCCACCCATGGCAGAACCAGCTGCAATACCAAAGTTAAAGAAAACGGAGATCAGAGAAGAAGCCAGGTTTACACAGGCCGGATGTTCTCTGGTGGCAATGTTCAGGAAATGCATCTGCAGCGGTGAATTCAGCAGATACATTACAAGACCAATGCAAAACATTACAATTCCTCCGCTTACCAGATTGTGAGTGGCGATCGGAAGAAGCAGCAGGCATACAGTCTGGAT
>CAVEKJ010000188.1:0-4512 GCA_963616205.1 Prevotella sp. | reverse complement strand
TGATTATGTTTTCGTCACAAACGGAAGCTGTACAGAAGGCACCATCTACGGTGATCAGAATCACGCACCAAACGGTGACGCGGAAGTCCGTACCAGCGGTGTATGGTCACTCTGGAAAAATATTGCGGCTCAGGACCCGTCCTTCGGACACCCGGAGAAATTCTGCTCAGACATCGCCAAGACAAACTGGGAATCTGCCACTGTCACCACTCTGGATGACCGTATCATCCCGTATATCACCAACATCTGTCAGCGCGACCCTCGTACCGGAAAGGTTGTTACCGGCGGTATCGTAAGCTGCCAGGATTCCAAGTGGCTTTTAAGCTGGACCATCAACCGCCAGGGACAGTTCAAGGAGCAGGACCCGAAGAAAGTCTGCGTCTGGGTTTACGGACTGTTTACCGATGTTCCTGGTGACTATATCAAGAAACCGATGAAAGACTGCACCGGTAAGGAAATCACTGCTGAGTGGCTGTATCATCTTGGGGTTCCGCTGGATGAGATCGATGATATGGCAGAAAACAGCGCAGTCTGTGTTCCGACCATGATGCCGTATATCACCGCATTCTTCATGCCACGTACCAAAGGCGACCGCCCGGATGTCATCCCGGATGGCTGCGTAAACTTCGCATTCCTGGGACAGTTTGCGGAAACTCCACGTGATACCGTTTTCACAACAGAATATTCTGTACGAACCGCAATGGAAGCTGTATACGGACTCCTGGGTGTAGACCGTGGTGTTCCGGAAGTCTGGGGAAGTGTTTACGATATCCGTGAACTTCTGGACAGCAGCGTGAAACTGATGGATGGAAAATCTCCTCTGGAGATCCAGCTGCCTGGACCGCTGAATGCACTGAAGAAACCGCTTCTCAATGTTGTGAAGGGCACTGTGGTTGAGAAGGTTCTTCGGGATCATGATGTGCTGAAAGATTATATGTGAAATATAAATATTAAGATCCCAGAACAGTAATTAAGCCTCAGGTTCACAGATAGATATTTATCTTCTGTGCAGCCTGAGGCTCTTTTTATCTTTATTCCTCTATACAGTCCTCTCTGTCCATACATCCGTCACAATGAGCATTTTTGCAGAAAATTTTTTCATTCTGCGTTCTCTGCCACCAGAGACATAATGAACGGAAGATCGGAACCAGTTTCATTCCATTTTCTGTCAGACTGTACTCCACGCGAAGAGGAACTTCATTATAGGCAATCCGTTCTACTACTCCATACTCCTGCAGTTCCCGTAGCACGGAACTTAATACCGCATCACTGACTCCATCCAGTTCTTTTTTAATATCTCCGAAACGTACAGTCCCTTTTCGATATAAGGTTCCTACGATCCTTGTTTTCCATTTTCCGCTGACAGCTTCCAGGGCAGCTTCCAGCGGGCATCCAAAATCTTTTTCCAGTTTACGTACGTACATATGTAGAAACTCTCCCTTCTTTTCTATAATTATAGCATTACTATCCTTTTTCTCATATACTCATAAAAAACTGAGCAGTTTCTTTTCTGCGCTCTTACATAAGACATGCTTTAAAATAGCTCGGTGTGGAAAAAGTTCTTTTTCCAAGCCCGATACCTGCTTTCTTTTCCTCCGCCGGTTTTTCTTCTACATAACGATCCACAAAATACCTGAGAAGGGCTGCTCCTGTAGGTGTACAGATCTCTCCGTCAATATCTCCGGAGTCATACGGAAGTTCTCTTAAAATATTGGCTGTTGCAGGTGCAGGAACCGGAAGGATTCCGTGTGCACATTCGATAGTTCCGTTTCCTACATGGATCTCAGATGCCAGGATCTCTGTTGGTTCCAGCTCTTCCAGAATCGAGCATACTGCTGCAATATCTGCGATTGCATCCATAGCTCCTACCTCATGAAAATGGACTTCACTGACTGTACAGGAATGTGCTTCGGATTCCGCCTTTGCAATAATATCATAAATCTCTCGGATGTTCTTTTTTACACGGTCAGAAGCGCGAAGATGGTTTACAATGGAATCAATATCTGACATTGTCATGTGATGATGATGGCCATGGTTTCCATGGTGATGCTCCGCCTCCTCTTCGATCTGTCCATGGACTCTTACAATCATGGCATTCCCCTGAATTCCGTACTTTTCTTTTTTCTCTAAAATATATTCCACCCCAGGGATCGCCATATGATTTAGTTTATCCAGCATGGAGTCCTTATCCGGTACCAGTTCCATTAATGCCGCTCCGATGATATCTCCTGCTACACCTTTATCACACTGAAAAAATAATTCACACATGTTTTCTCCTCCAATTTCCGGCACGCAGCCTCTTTCTCTATCTTCTGTGGTTGATCATGCTGGCCAGACAGCCTGCACCAAATCCGTTGTCAATATTTACAGTACCTACTCCGTTTGCACAGGAATTCAGCATAGACAGAAGTGCTGCCACTCCATGAAAAGATGCTCCGTATCCCACGCTTGTAGGTACTGCAATCACGGGACAATCTGCAAGTCCTGCCACAACACTGGCCAGCGCACCTTCCATTCCCGCAATGGCAATGATCACATTTGCTTTCATAATATCATCCAGATGTGCCAGGGTTCTGTGGATCCCTGCAACTCCCACATCATAAACACGCTGCACTTTATTCCCCATGGCTTCTGCTGTCCATGCTGCTTCTTCAGCCACCGGAATATCACTGGTTCCGCCGGTAACGATCAAAATGGTTCCAAGCCCATCTGGTTCCGGCATTTTTCCGACCATTCCGATATGGGATTCTGCTTCATAACGAAGCGGATATTTCTCGCTGATCTTCTCAGCTGCTTCTCTATATAAACGGGTGATCAGAATATTTTCCTGGCCTGCCTTCATCATGGAACCGATGATTCCGATCATCTGCTCCGGTGTTTTTCCGGCTCCGTAGATGACCTCGGCATTGCCCTGTCTGATCTCCCTGTGATAATCGATATTTGCGTATCCGATGTCCTCAAATGGCTTCTTTTTCAATTTCAGAGCTGCCTCTTCCACTGAGATCGTTCCATTTTTTACTTCCTTGAGGATTTCTTCTATCTGCATAAAAAACCGCCCCTTTATCTTCATTTCGTCTGCCTGTGCAGATATTTTTTCAGCAAAAAGGACACAGCTGAAAACCAACCATGTCCTCTTCGCATTTATGGGATTCAAAATTTAACAAATATGGGATTACAAATTTACCGGAACTATTTGTTCCTGTTTATTACATTGCGCGGATGATATCCAGTGCAAGAGTTCCTACAGCCGTGGCATGCGCTTTGCATCCAGGGATTCCGGCTGTGACATACGCTGCTTTTTCTGCTTCTCCTGCAAGTTCCTTCGGATCACCAAGTTCCATTGCCGATGCAACCGCAGCTGGGATTACTGCATTCAAAATGTTGCATCCGGAAAGAGCCAGATCATCCATAACAGCTGCTGCCATCGGTACAGACCATGCCACATCCTGGCACTCACCCTGGCAGACTTTCGGGATTACGTCATGGACAAAACCAGGCATGACGGCTTTTTTATCACCCATGGTGACAGTTACGTCTGCATAAGCATCGAAGGACCAGTATTTCTTAACCAGTTTTGCAGTACGTCTTGCCGCACTGTGAAGATTTTCCACCTTTATGGTAACTTTTTCGCCGGTCATGGCTGTAAAAATTTCACCGGCTCTGTTATCCACGGTATTCAGTCGGTCATCATCCAGTTTTTTAACAACATCTGCAATTGTTTTTCCTGCAAGAAGCTGCTCATAGGTATACTCCGCTTTCTCATAGATCGCCTTTGTAATTCCCGGCATGGTCGCTTTGATCATAAGTCTTGTCACGCGTCCATTTCTTACTTCATCTGCTTTTCTTGCAAGCAGGTTCAGGCTGACAATGGAAGACTCCGGATTCAGGGAATTCGCACATCTCTCTTCTACAAGAGCTTTTGCAATCTTTTCCTCATCTGCATCTTCCTCAAGAAGCGCTTTCATTGCGACAATGGCAAATGCGCCCTGATGACCAAGTGGTGCATTGACCGGACTGGAAGAAAAACCGGTTGAGAACGGCTCTTTAAAACATGCCAGAATCTCTGCCAGCGCCATCATACCGATAACAGACGGACCGCCGATATCTTTCAGGATCAGACCTACATCACCAACCAGCTGCGCTGTATCAAATTCCTGATCTGTTACATGCATATGAAGTTTTTCCGGAAGACCGGCTGCTTTTACAGCTGCTTTTCCAACCAGACGTACTGATGTTGTACGGCCGTAATTTCCTTCTTCCTCCGGCACCTCTGCATCCGGATGAATGATTTCAAGGATGGCTGCCGCACCAAAAAGTGCTGCCCAGAACGGGCTTGGAGCCATTCCTGCGCCATTCATTGCATCCATCATTGCCTGTGTTCCGATCTTTGCACCTTTCTCTGCCATTGCCGGCCAGATGATATCCTCACCAAGCTTGCTATGTCCGTAAAGCGGGCTGCCGCCTACATTTTCAGGGATATTGCGTCCCGGAACCGGAGAAAGCTCTCCTTTC
>CAVEKJ010000187.1:2622-4514 GCA_963616205.1 Prevotella sp. | reverse complement strand
TATATCAGTAAACGTTTTTATAAAGAAACCGGACAGAAATTTTCCAACTATCTTACCGAAATGAGGATTAAAAAGGCCAAGGAACTTCTCACCAATCCTGACACCGCCAAGATCCAATACGTTGCCGAGTTAGTCGGATGCGGAAATAATCCGCAGTATTTCAGTCAGCTTTTCAAACGGTATACTGGTATAACACCAACTAATTATATAAAAAAAATCACAGGAGGTTCAGACAATGAACAATGAAATTCTTTTAAATAAAATCGAACTTGTAAAAAAGGGACTTATGAATATGGGCGGTGCCGATTATGAGGAAGACAAGAATATTTCTGTTGAAGATGCAATCCGAACCGGACAGTGTAACCGTGATTTTGGAATTGAAGAATGGGACTGGCCACAGGGTGTAGGTCTCTACGGACTCCTTAAAATCCAACAGTTTTATAAAGACACCCGCTACAATCCGTTCTTTGAAGCCTGGTTCAAAAATAATATTGAAAAGGGCCTTCCAAGCCGCAACATCAATACTACAGCTCCTTATCTTACATTACTGAAACTGCTTGACACTCTCCCATCAGAGAATAAACAGTACGAGGAAATGTGTAAAGTCCAGGCCGACTGGCTTGTACATGAACTGCCAAGAACCAGAGAAGGTGGATTTCAGCACGTTACCAGCGGTATCGGCGATCGTAATGGTGTAATTTTAAATGAATCTGAACTGTGGATTGATACCCTTTTTATGGCTGTTCTGTTCCTGAATAATATGGGTCAGAAATATCAAAACAAGGAATGGTGCTCAACCGCACTTCAGCAGATACTGATTCATATCAAATATCTTTATGACAAACAGTCCGGACTTTTTTATCACGGCTGGAGTTTCAATCGTAACGATAATTTTGGCGGGATATTCTGGTGCCGCGGAAATTCATGGTTTACTTTGGGAATTACAGATTATCTGAAGGATGCCGGAGATTTTCTGGATGATGGCGTACGTAACTATATTCTGGATACCTTCAAAGCACAGGCAAGAGCTCTGAAAGCGCTTCAGCTTCCTAGCGGACTCTGGAGTACCATACTTACAGATTCCTCTACCTATGCAGAAGTATCCGGTTCCGCTGCTATCACTGCAGGTCTTTTAAAAGGACTTAAACTTGGTATCCTGGATGACTCTTACAGAGAATGTACCGAAAAGGCTGTACAGGCTCTCTGTGATAACATTGATTCCAATGGCATTGTACAGAATGTTTCAGCCGGAACTGCTATGGGATATAACGCTGATCATTATAAAAATATTATGATCCATCCTATGGCATATGGACAGGCTCTTATGCTGATTGCTCTCTGTGAGGCCTTAAAATAATTCTCTACCGCACTAAAGAGCCGCATACGAATATTTCGTGTACGGCTCTTTTTTTGAATAGTTTGGATTATGTACTTTGCCATCCAGTGAGATCACATCATGGCAGGACAGACCGTTTTCTGTGATATAAACTGTTTTTTATATCTTTCGTGCAGATATGGCCACCTGTAAAGACGCTCAGGCGTTACCGACCACTGGATCGCAGTCTTCAGACCCCCATCACTCCTGTGGCTTTCCATATTCTCCCATACGGACACAATATCCGTTGTAAATATTCTGCCCGTAGCAGTCGTATTCCCAAAACCTCTCAACAATCTGCGGAGTCATCCAGCCGCCTCGTTTATAAACCTCATATGGAAGCTCCCAGTGATTCAAAGTAATATACGTCTCAATCCCGTTTTCCAGAAGTTCATCGATATTTTTTATATAAGCTGCTTTTTCTTAAGCATCCTTAAAATCAAATTTATCATTTGCTAGCCTATTAGTCAGATTAAATTAATCAAGTCAAAGAAATTTCCTGCAAGCTGCGAATATC
>CAVEKJ010000187.1:0-2612 GCA_963616205.1 Prevotella sp. | reverse complement strand
GCGAATATCCGCCTGACTCCGGCAAAAAAGCACCCTCAGATTCACTCTGAGAAGTGCTTTTGATAAGAAATTTGTGCGTACTCAATAAATTAATTAGATTGGTAATCTGATCACGGCTGTTTTCCGATATAAGCAAGGATTCCGCCATCTACATAGAGAACGTGTCCGTTTACGAAGTTGGATGCGTCAGATGCAAGGAATACTGCCGGTCCCATAAGATCTTCCGGTGTTCCCCAGCGAGCTGCCGGTGTCTTTGCTACGATAAACTGGTCGAACGGATGTCTGCTTCCGTCTGCCTGACGCTCACGAAGGGGAGCTGTCTGCGGTGTTGCGATGTATCCAGGTCCGATACCGTTACACTGGATGTTGTGCTCACCGAACTCAGAGCAGATGTTCTTTGTAAGCATCTTAAGGCCGCCCTTTGCAGCTGCATAAGCCGATACAGTCTCACGTCCAAGCTCACTCATCATGGAGCAGATGTTGATGATCTTTCCGTGACCCTTCTCGATCATTCCCGGGATAACGGCTTTGGATACGATGAACGGAGCGTTCAGGTCGATGTCGATAACCTGACGGAACTCTTCTACTTTCATCTCTGTCATCGGGATACGTTTGATGATTCCTGCATTGTTTACAAGGATATCAACAGTTCCAAGCTCTTTCTCAATATCAGCAACCATCTTCTGAACCTGTGCCTCATCGGTTACGTCGCAGATATAACCTTTTGCGTCGATTCCCTCTGCCTTGTAGTCCTCAAGAGCTTTTTCCAGATGTTTCTGGTCTCTGCAGTTAAATGCGATCTTTGCGCCAGCTTCTGCATAAGCTTTTGCAATGGCAAAACCGATTCCGTATGCGGCACCTGTTACGAGCGCTACTTTACCTTCCAGTGAAAACTGATTTAAAACGTTCATGTTATGACCTCCTGATCATTTATTTCTGAGTTTCTGAATTTCTTCATGTTATGTGAATACTATACCATTTGTCCGGACTCTTTTCTTGTGTAATATTGATATAGATATTGAAAATTTTGAACTACTCCGGTAAACAAAAGATCAGCCATAACAGTGTCAGACTGCATGGCTGATCTTTTACAGTTATTTGCTTATGCTTTTCAGTGCTTCTGCAAGTGCAAGGATTGTCAGAGACTGTCCATATGCCATCGGTGCGATGAGAATATTCTTATAGTGATCTGCATTCATTCCCATTCCTGTACCACCAGATACGTTCAGTACAGTACCATCTTTGTCGATGTTCTTAAGGATTCCCTTGATCGCACGCTCTGCACATTCCAGATAAGAATCATCCAGGATTCCAAGACGGATACCTTTCAGGATACCTGCTGCAATGGCTGCTGTTCCGGAAACTTCCTCGTAGCTTGTCGGATCATCCAGAACAGTATGCCAGAGACCGCTCTTGCTCTGAAGTTTCTTAAGAGCTGCTGTCTGTGCTTTGTAAGTATCAATGATGAAAGTTTTTACACCCGGGTTCAGGCTGCCCTTGAACATATCCACATAGTCAAGGATTCCAAGTGTAAACCAACTGTTTCCTCTGCACCAGAAAATGCCGCCGAAGTTGTTGCGCTCATTGAATGTCCATCCATGATAGAAAAGACCTGTCTTTGTATCATAGAGATATTTGATGTGCATGAGAACCTGATGGATTCCCTCATTGATCCACTCTTCGTTTTTGTACTTCTGTCCCATTTTGTTAAGGAAAAGTACGGTCATGAACAGAGTATCGATCCACATCTCATTCTCATTAAGACGAACACCCTGACGGTCACCGTTGGCACTTGTCACATGCTGGAAGCCGCCCTCTTTTGTACGCGGAAGGCAGTTCATAAGCCAGTCTGCCCAGTCAAGGCAAAGCTTCTCGAATTCCGGATCATGATACATGTCGTTAAGCTCTGCAAGTGTAAGAAGCGGTGTTGTTGTATTAATGTTTCTGGACGGAAGACCCTGTGCGATGTTTTCCTTAAACCAGTCATGAAGGAACTCTTTGTACTCCTCGTTGTTATCTGTCTCCATAATTTTCAGAAGTCCGTAAAGACCAACACCCTGCGGCCAGTCCCACTCGCGGATACCAAAGTCTCTTGCGAAGAATCCAATTGCCTCGCCGCCGTTTTCCTCAAGTTCTTTAGCATTGTCCGGGCCGCCCAGGTTCAGCAGTTTTTCAATTACAAGATTTAATTTTTTTCTTAACTCAGTCTCGTTGATATTCATCTGAATACTCCTTTTTTATGATTAAAAATATTAGAAAGCTTTACTGGATTTTCGCTGCGTCCTGATGTAAGATATAGAAAACATATTCTACAGCAAGAAGCAGGTTTCAGAAAGCAGGTATTTCCATGGAAAAGATCACTTGTTACGATAAAGTGGATGGCATTTCCCTTGAACATATGGTACGCTACGGAAAATTCGACATGCGTGTCAAACATTTCCACAACGAATACGAAATTTTTTATATTCTGGAGGGCGAACGCCTCTTTTTTTTCAATAACCGAAATTTTGTTGCTGGAAAAGGGGATCTGATCCTCATTGATTCCAATCTGATCCATATGACCAAATCCGTCTCTGACGAGGACACCGGACACAACCGGATCATTCTCTATG
>CAVEKJ010000186.1:4100-4518 GCA_963616205.1 Prevotella sp. | reverse complement strand
GGATCATTCTCTATGTTACCAGAGAAAAAATGCAGGCCATAGATAAGACCTATCCCGCACTTCAGCTGGTCCGCTTTTTTCATCAGCACAGCGGTGTCTTCCATCTGACCCCGGAACAACAGGAGAATTTCATGGAGCTTTATTATCTTTTCCGCAGTGAGTGCAAGCAGAAAAAACGTGCCTACAAACAGGCGGTGGAACTTGCTGTAGTCTCTTATTTTCTCCATCTTACCAGAGACCTGGACAAGCTTTCTCCCGAAAATCCTCAGCTTCCAAGAGATGGAAAATATAAGCATGTGTATGAAATCGCGGATTATCTGTCACAGAACTGTGAACAGAACCTTTCTCTTGACGAAATAGCAGAACAGTTTTATTTAAGTAAGTATTATATGTGCCGGCTGTTCAAAGAGGTCACCGG
>CAVEKJ010000186.1:2055-4090 GCA_963616205.1 Prevotella sp. | reverse complement strand
ATGACCCATTTTGAAAAAAACTTCAAAACCTATATGAACGTATCTCCTCTGAAATACCGGAAGAACGGCAATCTTCTTGTTCCTTCCGATCACCCGATCAATCCATGATTTTTTCAAATTCAAATATATTCTCTTTTTACACAGATACGGCCGTTGCAACTAACCGGCCGTATCTGTTTTTTCTTATTAATTACATTAATCCGAGTACTGTCGGAAGCCATGTGCTGACTGCCGGTACAAATGTTACGAATAACAGAGATACACAGATCGCTGCGAAGTATGGAAGAAGTCTTCGGATGACATCCTCAACTTTCAGCTCTGCAACACTGCATCCTACGAAGAGAACGCTTCCTACCGGAGGAGTGATAGTTCCGATGGACAGGTTCATAACGATCATAACACCAAACTGGATCGCATCCATTCCAACGCTCTGTGCAACCGGAAGGAAGATCGGTGTAAAGATCAGAAGTGCAGGAGCCATATCCATGAAAGTACCAACAACAAGAAGGATGATGTTGATCAGGAGAAGCAGGATCACTTTGTTTGTTGTGAGACCCAGCATCAGGTTACTGATTGCCTGCGGAAGTCCTGTGAAGGACAGTACAAAGGACAGTACAGAAGATGCTCCGATGATCAGCATAACGATAGTTGTCATAGTTGCTGTGCTTACAAGAACGTCTTTCATCTGGGAAAGTTTGATGTTTTTGTAAACAAATACTGCAAGGATAAATGCATAAGCTACAGCTACACCGGCTGCCTCTGTTGGTGTAAATACACCGGAAAGGATACCTCCGATAATGATAACGATCATAAGAAGGCTCGGGATCGCATCGAGAACTGTTTTTACAGCTTCGCTGGCTGTGATCTTCTCAGTTCTTTTTACCACATAACCTTTTTTCTTTGCATAGAAGAAAGCTACTTCCATACAGCAGAAGGCCCAGAGAAGTCCCGGGATCCATCCGGCCATGAACAGTGTTGCAACGGAAGCTCCGCCGCTTGCTGCGGAATATACGATGAATGAGTTTGTCGGAGGGATCAGCTGTCCTACCGGCGCTGTTGCGATGTTTGTTGCTGCGGAGAATCCAGGGTCATAACCCTCTTCTTTTTCCAGTGGGTTCATAACACCACCGATCGCAGTTGCAGCTGCAATACCAGAACCGGAAAGGGAACCGAACATTGCGTTACCTGCGATATTGGTAAGAGCCAGGGAACCCGGAACTTTACCAAGGATCAGCATTGCAAGGTTGATCAGTTTTCTGGCGATACCGCCACTGCTCATCAGCTGGCCGGCCAGAATGAAGAACGGAACCGCAAGCATGGAGAAACTGTCGATACCGCTGGCCATCTTCTGGGCGGAAATGAACATTCCAAACTGCGGGTTCAGGAACATGATGATTGTGATAAGTGCTGAAGCAATGATACTGAATGAGATCGGCACACTCATTGCCAGCATGAAAAAGAATATAACGACCAGGACGATCGCTGCCTGTATCTGCATTTATTTTTCCTCCTTAGCTTCTTTCAGTTCTTTGACGAAACGGACTAATCTCGGTGCTGAATAGAATACCATCAGAACACCACAGATCGGTACACCCATGTAGTAAAACTGCATCGGCAGCTGAAGTGACGGTGAAAGCTGTCCAACAGCGTTCATACATACCATGATTCCTCCGCCGATCATTACGAATACGCTAAGAAGAAGTACTACGATCTCGATAAAGATCTTATCGATCAGTGAATTTTTCTTGGTAAATTTATCAGTGATAAATGTCAGCGCAATGTGCTGCTCTTTTCCGTAAGCATACGGTACACCAAGCATGGTCAGCCAGATCAGTGTGTAACGGACCAGCTCTTCTGTCCAGGAACTTGGATTGTTCAGGATGAATCTTGTAATGATCTGCCACAGGCATCCGAAAACCATGACAACTACAAGGGCAGCCAGTATGTATTCCAAAATCTTATTAACTATCTTTGTCATTACTTTTCCCCTTCTCAGTCTGCGTAACTCTGAATATCATCATAAAGTGCTTTGTAC
>CAVEKJ010000186.1:0-2043 GCA_963616205.1 Prevotella sp. | reverse complement strand
TTTTTCGTAGAACTCTTTGTGCAATGGCTGTACAGCTTCGATGAATGCAGTCTTGTCGATGTCTCTGTACACATGAACGCCGTGCTCCTGTGCCTCTTCCATGGCATCCTCCATCATCTGGTTGTACATTTTTTTGTAGTTATCGTTTGTCTTTGCAAGACATTCTTTCAGGTAATCCTGCTGTTCTTCTGTCAGGCTGTTCCATTTCTTTGTACTGATGATGTAGATATCCGGGTAGTACTGATGCTCTGTGTAGGTGTAAGAAGATACAAGATCCTCGTGTCCGTCTACTGTAAGAGCAAGCTCTGTACTCTCGGCTCCGTCTACGATACCCTGCTGCAGTGCGGAATATGTCTCACTGGAAGCCATGGTTACCGGTGAACCGCCCATATCCTCGATCATCTTCATGGATGTGGTACTGGTCATGGTACGGATCTTCTTTCCA
The DNA here is from genome assembly GCA_963616205.1 of Prevotella sp. Classification (GTDB taxonomy): domain Bacteria; phylum Bacillota; class Clostridia; order Lachnospirales; family Lachnospiraceae; genus Blautia_A. The sequence continues at coordinate 1,598 of CAVEKJ010000186.1, read as the reverse complement.
TGAAGTTTCTCCGGGCTGTCTGCACAGATGTCATCTTTCAGATAAATACTTCTGGCTCCTGTCGCATAATAACCGATGGCGATAAATCCCTGATCCTCTGTTGCTGTAAAAAGCTTCTGGACCTCTTCGCTCTGATCCATTGCCTTGTAGTAATGGTCCTGACTTACAAAAAGGTACGGTGTTGCAAAAATAGCATATCTGTCATCAAACTGGCTTAATGTGTTGGCATTAACCTTTGCCATATCCAGGATTCCGGCTTTTACAAGCTCGACTTCCTCGGTCTCACTTCCAAGAACACCGCTGGCGTAAATGTTGATGTCCAGATTCTCTGAAGGGTCTTCACTTACAAACTCACTGAATTTTGCTATGGAGTCTGCGATCTCAGATCCGGCAGTCTGATTATGTGCCAGACGGATCTCAACTTTGTCACTGCTGTTGGAACTTACTACAGATACGAATGTTACCGCAGCTGCAACCAGGCCGACAACCGACACGGTAACTCCCAGCTTTTTCTTAAAGTTTCCCATTCCTCATTCTCCTTTTAATCACACTTGTGTCAGGAAAATTAACCTTGATCAGGGGTCTGCTCTCCTGAAAATCAAAACGCAAACGTCTGCTTTAATTTAGTGTTTATTCTAACACCAGATTTTTAGGTTTTTTTAGAAATATTGCTATTTATTTTTATTTTTCAATATATATTGCTCTAAATGACAAGCCATTAACGATTTTTTCTCAGGAAGATGTTTTTGATTTTATACAAAAAGCAGCGTCATTTTCGGGGACGCTGCTTCTTTGCAGAATGATCTTATTATTATAATTTTCTCATAAACGCCATATCTTCTGCCGCATGCTCCGGGTTCATTTCCTCACGGAGGAGGCAGATATCCGGACGCTCTTTGTGGAGCCATTCTGAGATCGCGTGATAATTGATCACACCTTCACCGAGAAGTGTCGGGCAGTACTGTCTGTTTTCATCCAGGCGGAAATCTTTGATATGCATAGCCTCAATGTATTTGCCGATCTCTTTCAGCCAGCCGCTCCAGTAAGCATCCTGATCGATCTCCGGGAACTCCAGGATATTGGATGCGTCAAAGATCATGCGGAGATGTTTTTCATCTTTGATGGTGTTCATCACATCCAGAACAGCCTCCAGATCTTCCAGCGGATGCCAGTAAACCGGCTCGATAGCAGCCTGTACATCCAGACGTGCAGCTTCATCCACAATTCTCTTTACACTGTCCATCATATGTGGATACCAGACTTTTTTCTCTTCTTTGCTTAAGTGAGGGTAGGCAGTCTCCGTTCCTACTACGGTTGCCCCCAGGTCTTTGTTCCATGCAAGACACTTCTTAAATGTTTCTACTGCTTTTGCACGGATCTCATCATCCGGATTTCCAAGATCCATGTAACATCCCATTACCGGGATCTCCACCTGATATTTTTCAAATGCATTACGGATGTGGTCAATTTTTTCCAGATTGATATCTTCATAGCTGTCAATTCCGATAAATGCCTTCGGAAGGGCAAGCTGTGCACACTCATATCCTGTTTCATGAAGGGTACGTGCCAGATCTTCAATTTCCATTTTTCCATAATCG
>CAVEKJ010000185.1:2421-4534 GCA_963616205.1 Prevotella sp. | reverse complement strand
GTTCTTCGAAGGCTTCAGAAGGATGAATGCCTGGAAGCCTACAATATGGAATATGCAGGCAGAAACCGGAAATATTACAAGCTGACAGATAAGGGCGCAGCGCAGCTGAATCTTTACAGAAGTGAATGGGAGATCTATTCATCCAAGATTACCAGGATGTTTGAGGAGGGAGTTTGATTATGAACAGGAAGCAGTTTATGGAACAGCTTGAACGGCTGCTTTCCGATATTTCAGAGGCGGAGAGACAGGAGGCACTGGAATATTACGAAGGATATTTTGATGATGCAGGTCCGGAGAATGAAGGAGAAGTGATCCGGGAACTGGGAAATCCGGGGAAGGTTGCAGCGATCATCAAGGCAGATATTCAGGAAAACAGCGAAGATTACGGAGAATACACAGAGACTGGATATCAGGATACCCGTGTAAAAGAGAACGGGGAGATGCCGGATCAGTACACAGAAATAACCGTGCGTGGAAATGGACAGGGAGAAAATACTCATGATACCGAAAGTACAGGAAGTGCCGAAAACCGGAGACAAAGACGTGCCGAGCGTGGCTATCATGCAGAGAAGAAGCAGAATAAGCCGGGGATCATCCTTGCGCTGATCGTTCTTGTTTTTGCAGCGCCGTTGATCAAAGGTCTGTTTGGTGGAGCGCTGGGGATTCTGGTAACACTGGCATTGCTGCCGTTCCTTCTGACATTTTTTGCAGGGGCTGGATCAGTGGTTCTGGTGATCGGTGCGGTTGCGTGTATTGCTGCCGGAATTGCAATGGTGGTATCGCTTCCGTCAGCCGGGATCTTAACGATTGGAATCGGCTGCCTGATAATGGCGATCGGACTTTTGTTACTGGCACTGACAGTATGGTTCACAGGTAAGATACTGCCGGCGATCCTCCGGAAATTCACCGGATTCTGCAGCAATCTCCTGAATGGAAGAAAGGCGGAAAAAGTATGAAACGTTTTCTGAAAGTGATCCTGATCCTTGCCGCGGTATTTGGTGCGGTGGGGCTGGGCCTTACCGCAGGCGGGGCAGCTATGGGAGCAACCATGGGGGATGTGAGTATACTGAATCAAGTCAGCCAGGTACTTGATATTCTGGATGACAGGGACAGCGGGGATGATCCGAATGATAATACGTATGAGTCGGAGGATGATTTTCAGGCAAATGCGGAGAATGCAGCGAATGAAAAAGGTGTCCTGACAGATAATGCGGACAGTTCCGATTATACAAAGGTATATGAAGCTTCTGCTATATCGGACCTTTCCTGCGATCTGAGATACGAGGAACTGATCCTGAAAACATGGAATGAGGATAAAGTTCAGGTAAAAGTTTCAGGGAAGGATCACAATCGTGTTGAGATCAGCAATGACAACAGCTGCCTGAAGATTGAGAGTAACAAAAAGGTAAGAAACCGTTCCGTAGAAATTTTTTGCCCGGAGAATTTAAGTTTCCAGAAGGTGAAGCTTCAGATGGGAGCCGGAACGATCAATCTGGATGGTGATTTTAAAGCAGATCAGATGGAAGTGAATGTGGGGGCCGGAACCCTTGAGAATTCCGGCAGCCTGGATATAAAAGAAGCAGATTTTACAGTTGGTGTGGGAACTGCTGACCTCAGTGGAATTCAGGTGGAGAAATTAAATGGCAGCTGTGGCATGGGAAATGTTCAGGTTGACTTTGAAGATTAAAGGAGGAAGCATTATGAGTAACAAAAAACTTTACAAATCATCCGTAAACCGTATGTTATGTGGTGTCTGCGGCGGAATCGCGGAATACTTTGATATTGATCCGACACTTGTTCGACTGGTATGGGTGATCATCACACTGATGGGCGGAGCTGGAATCCTGGCGTATATCATTGCGGCGATCATTATCCCGGATTAAAACTGACAGCCTTCGTAAAGAATGGACATATTTTTCAGAATGAATAATTTCTCCGGAAATCGTCCATACTCCATAAAAAAGATGAGGAGTGTGGAAGATGAACAGGGAAAAAGAAGTAAAGGCGTTTCTGGAGGGAAAGCTTTCCCAGGCAGAAAAACTGAAATATGAGATCGCCGATGAGATGGGAGTGCTGGATAAAGTGATCAAAGATGGCTGGAAGAGCCTCTCTG
>CAVEKJ010000185.1:0-2386 GCA_963616205.1 Prevotella sp. | reverse complement strand
GGATCGGCAGCCTTATGACAAAAAAGAAAAAACATAAAAAGTAAGATACAGCCTGAAGGAATGCGGTGAAACGACGCCGGAAAAATCCTTCGGGCTGTATTAAATTATAAGAAAATTTTTTCGGAAAAAAGAAATTTTTTTGACGGTTCAGGGTGGACTGACCAATGGAAAAGAGCTATACTGTTGGAATAACAGAGGAGGTAAAAAAAAGATGGGTGAAAAAATCAATAACATTCTGAAGGGCGAGATCATTTCTTCAGTGTTTTATATACTGCTTGGACTTTGCCTGATCCTGATCCCCACGCAGACCGTGGATGTGATCTGTAAAGTGGTATTTGGACTGATCCTTATCGGAGTCGGCATTTATCATATCTATATTTACATACGTGGAAAAGCGACAGCTACGATCATGGATCTTTTAAGCGGTGTAGTAGTTTTTGTACTGGGTGTATTTCTTTTTATGACACCATCCATCGTGATCAAACTGCTTCCGTGGATGCTCAGTGCATTTGTACTGGTTGACAGTCTGTGGAAGTTTAAAGGTGCTTTTCTTCTGAAAAAAGGCGGTCACGGGGCATGGAGTGTATTGCTGATCGGCAGCCTTGTTTTTATTGCACTTGGAATCGTGATGCTGTTTGGAAGATTTCCGAAGATCATGACGCTGCTGATTTTTTCCGGCTGGGTGCTGGTGTGTGACGGAGCAGCAGATATCGTATTTTTTATTATTATGAAGTTAGGCCTTCGGAAGATTGCAAAAAAGGCTGAGGCTGAGACGGAAGGAGCTGAGGCGGGTACCGAAGACACAGAAAATCCGGCAGCAGAGAATGTGTCTTCGGAAGCAGTAACATCTGAACCGGAGCTTGCAGCTGACACGGAGGAAAGTTCTGTGGATGACAGTAAGACAGTAGAAGAACCCACGGATTTAAAAGAAGAGCAAAAACAGGAGAGCACACGCTGGGAAAAAGAACCGGAGAATGTGGAAATGAAACTCTGGGATGTGGGCAAAGACCAGGCAGAAACTGGTAGTCTGAAAGATCTTATGGACGGTTCCGATGAAGAACTGGAAGAGTGGAAGGACTGACCCTTCTCTTGCATCCTTTGCCATTCCGTGGTAAGATGTGCACATGAAAAAAACAGATAAAAATATCAAGATACTGATGATGGATTTTTCCGGAATATATGAGGACCAGCAGTTCTGGAGGGGAAAAGAAGCAGCCCGGGTGGAGGCCAGGGACATTCCCGGAACCAACTGCTACTGCGATGAGGATGCGATGAATGCCATCCGCAGCCGCATTGCCCCTTATTCTTCTGGAGAGATCCATTTTATTGATTCCGGAAACTATCACTATATGACCAGAATCTGGCTGGAAAAAATTTCCGAGCCATTTGAGCTTCTGGTGTTTGATAACCACACGGACATGCAGCCACCTGCCTTTGGAGGCCTGCTCTCCTGCGGGGGATGGATTTACGATTCCGTTATGGAGCTTCCGTTATTGAAAAAGGTGATCCTGGTCGGTCCGGATGAGGAGGCTTTTTCCAGAGTGGAACCGGAAATCCAGGAAAAGGTGGAATTTTTGAGCAGGGAAAAATTGCTGGAAATGGAAGAGGCGGAAGTGACTGCATTTGTAAGAGCGCATGTGGGAGAAATGCCTCTGTACATTTCTGTGGATAAAGATGTTCTCAGCAAAGAGGATGCGGATACGAACTGGAGCCAGGGAGATATGCGGCTGGGTACCATGTTGGAATGTTTGAAGGCTGCCCAAGAGGCGTGTGCCGCAGACAGGAAGAGCGGAGAGGATATGGAACCTGCCCCACAACTTTTCACGGGAATCCTTGGTGTGGATATCTGTGGCGAGTGTGATGCCACAGAACCTGGAAACAGTGCATTGAATGACCGGGCGAACGCTGCACTGCTGGAATGTTTTTTGTCCGTGTACGGGAGCGGAGATCATGACGGAAATAAAAGCGAAATAACAGGAGGCGACCGATGAAAAATGAACTGCTTACAATCGGGCCATTTACGGTATATGGTTATGGCCTGATGATTGCCATTGGAATTGTGGCAGGCTGTCTGACTGCGGAATACAGAGCCAGAAAACAGGGACTTGACAGTGACCAGATTTTTCCGATGATCCTGTGGTGCCTGTTTGGAGGATTTCTCTGTGCAAAACTTCTTTTCTGGATCACAGAGTGGAAAACGATCATCCAGGACCCGGGATTTATGATGGAAACTTTAAGTTCCGGGTTTGTGGTGTTTGGTGGAATTATCGGCGGGATACTGACAGGACTTTTGTACTGCAGGATCAGAAAATTTGTATTTTTTAAATATGCGGATGTGATCCTGCCGTCTGTGGCACTGGCCCAGGGCTTTGGACGGATCGGGTGC
>CAVEKJ010000184.1:0-4564 GCA_963616205.1 Prevotella sp. | reverse complement strand
GCATGATGATGGGAACCTTGGAGTTCTTACGGATCTCACGGCATACTTCCCAGCCGTCCATCTTCGGCATCATCACATCCAGGATCAGCAGGGCAATATCTTTTTCTTTATAAAAAATATCCATGGCTTCTTCACCGTCACCGGCTTCCAGTACCTGAAAATTCTTTTTGGTAAGGAAATCTTTTACCAGTTTTCTCATTCTGCTCTCGTCATCTACTACAAGGATCTTTAATGCTTCCATTCTATCTTCCTCCGTTTCTAAAGTGCTGTTCCGGGCTGTTACAGGAGCCTCCCGGAATGCTCTGTATTATCCCTCTTTTATAGAAGCGTCTGTTCGCATTTCGCTTTTATTCATACTGGTAATATATCACAGGTTTGTGTTGTGTGTGTGAACGTAATTTCATTTTTTTAAAAATTTTATGCACATAAAAAGAGAACCCTGTTAAAAGGATTCTCCTGTTTCAATTCCTGTCTGTAAATTTTCAGGATGATTTCAGTTCAGTTAATTTTTCTTTTTTGTTCATACTTTTTTCAGATTGACGTCACAGAATGACCACAAAATATGAGTATATTATTAGATGTGCAAAGGGTACTACCTTTGATAACACTTTTTTCTTTTTCATACTGCCGGGGCTGCCTCCAAACAAAGCCCCGGCCTCCTTCCTTTTTATTTCCCCATTTTTTAATTTCATATATTTCTGTCAGGGACGGAAGCAAATTATGTTATGTTTTTTCAGGCCTTGCCTGCGCTTCCAAGATTACGGATTCTGTCCATGACATATTTCTTTACTTCCGCACGTCCTGCGGCATTGTATTTCTTAGGATCGATCGCATCCGGATTTTCAGCCAGATATTTTTTTACACCATTGGAGAATGCAATTCGAAGATCTGTTGCATAGTTTACCTTGCAGATTCCTCTTTTTACGCATTCTTTTACTACTTCGTCAGATACACCGGATGTTCCGTGAAGTACCAGCGGAATGGAAACCGTATTTCGGATCTCACTTAAAAGTACTACCATAACAGGAAGGAGGGAGAAAATACCAAGCCTGGAAATCCCTTCCATCAGGGTCTGTATCAATTCCACCGGATCACCTCCTGTTCTTTACGCTTCCTGTAAAATATGCAGGATCTCCTGCTCCAGTTTTTCCTGGCCGATTCCTGATTTTTGCCGCGATCTCCACACATTCTTCCCTGGATAACTTGTAGCTGTAGTAATCCGGTGCCTCAATAAACTTAAGTATCTCCGAAAAGTCTTCGGAACAGACTACTTTTCCACCTTTTTCCAGAGTAAGCGGGGAAAGATCGTTTTCTTTCAGAAGGTCACTGATGGCATTCAGTTCATTGCGGATGGTACGAAGGGAAACCTGAAATTCTTCTGCAAGTGAAGAAAGGCTGATGTCTCCATCAGCCTCGTATAATTTCTGAATAATTCCTACTGTTCGTTTATTCATGTTTTTTAATTGTGCCATGCAAGACGTACACTGGACGGATGCACTTCTTTTGTCATCCAATCTACATCATTGGTGATCCAGTCCATGATCCCCAGCTGACGTGTCTCCCATGCAATGGTTGCCTCTCTTGCTTCCGGTGTTTCCTCGATCTCCATAGTGGTGTCAATCTCGTCATAGCCAAAAATATATCCGCCTGCGCTCCAGATGCTGAAGTTACTGTCCGGGCCCGGATCGATGGTATCGCCTCTCTGTGCTACCAGTCCGTCATGACGTGCCTTATATTCTTCCTCACAGCCGTCTTTTAATTTCGTCATAAACATTCTGTGGCGGATCAGTTCTTTATTCGCTCTCACAACGCCAAAGTTATGGTACATCAGACGCATATCTTTGCCAGGAGTGGAGATCCAGGTAAAGGTATCTTCGATCTTCTCAGTCAGTGCTGCTTTTATTTTCTCTTCTTCCGGAGAGATCACGGCTCCGTCCTCATTTTCATAATATCCGAAGATCAGGTCTGCCGCATTCCAGATGCTGAAATTATGGATATTGTTACGGTCGAGATATGCGGTAAGCTCCGGCCAGATCTCGCCTAAAGTTTTACGGTAGTCGTTCATTTTTCCTTCTTTTACTTTCATTGCAAAAGCGTGTCGTTCCATTTGTTTTTCCTCCTGTTGTCCGGCAGATAAAAGCATCCGCCTTCAATTATCTCTGGCAGTTTCAGAGATTATCCCTGTAATCCATTGGGAACAAATACTTCCTTTGTTCCGCACTCTGGATTAATTTTATCACTTTTATCCAGCATTTACAATTATGAAGACATATTTGTCAGCAGATATTTACACTCTGCGTTTTCCGCTTTCTCAGGCCAAATAAAACATCACCATCAGCGGCATGGTCACGATACTGACCAGTGTTGTCATCACATTGATGGTGCTGGCATAGACCGGCTCCTGGTCGTAGAGCTGCGCCAGCTGAACAACGGTTGTTGCGGAGGGTGTGATCACGGCCATCAGGCTGATCAGAAGAATGGTTTTTCCATCTTTTACCAGAGAGGCCAATGGCAGATATTTTAAAAGCAGCAGTACGATCAGCGGAGTTACCACCATTTTCAGGATCGTGATCAGGTATATCCTTAAATGGCTGAAAATATCCTTCCAGTTTACCTCCGTCATGGTCATTCCAAGCATGATCATACACACCGGTCCCAGTGTAGCTGAGATCTGGCTCATGGCGTTGCCAAGGATCACCGGCAGTCTGATCTGCGTGAAAAACAGAACGATTCCGAGGATGATCGCGATCAGATTGATGTTGCAGAGGATTTTTTTCCAGTTAATGCCTGCCTTCGCCTCCATCAGTGACTGTCCGTGGATCCACATCAGGATCATCTGCACGCTTAGGAATGCACTTGCATAGATCACCCACTCTTCTCCAAGGACTACGGTTACAAGTGGAATCACCAGGTTTCCGGAATTGGAATAGATGATGGATTCTTTTTCCACCACACTTAATTTCAGTGGTTTGCCGATGATCTGGATAAATACCAGCAGGAAGATATGGATCAGGATCGCCGCTGCCACTGCCAGAAGAAAACCATCCCGGATACTTCTGGAATATTCGATCTGGAACGCATTGATCATCACACATGGCATGATGATGTAAATGCAGATGACCGAAAGTGTCTTGCTGCTTTTCGCATCGATCAGTCCACGTTTTACCACTGCAAATCCGCAGGCCATCATCAGAAAAAATACGACGATCTGCTGCAATAATTGTAAAGTTATCATTTTCTTTTCTCTCCCTCTCCACGCATCAGTTTTATTCCAATTCTTTCAGAGCACTCTGAAGCTGCGTGTCTTCCTCATGTGTCAGTGTACTCCAGTCTTCGGAACCTTCCGGCAGTTCCGCTTCCACGTCAGGCTCAATCCCTTTTTTGTTGATATCGTTGCCTTTTGGTGTGTAGTATTTCGCAATGGTGATCTTTACCGCACTGCCGTCAGTAAGCGGCTGAATGGTCTGCACCACACCTTTTCCGTAGGTAGTGGTTCCCACAATGGTTCCGATTCCGTAATCCTTTACAGCTCCTGCAAAAATCTCAGACGCACTGGCACTGTTTCCGTTTACAAGAACAGCCAGCGGCATGGTCAGTTCATTCTTTCCGTCACAGGTTTCTTCTTCCCGTTTTCCGTTTTTATCCTCTGTATAAACGATCAGTCCTTCCGGAAGGATCTGGCGGAGTACTCCACAGACTGCGGTAAGAAGACCGCCCGGATTATCCCGGAGGTCCACGACCAGTTTCTTCATCCCCTGGCTTTTAAGATCTGCAAATGCCTTTTTATACTGATCGCTGGTCACCTCGGAAAACTCGGAAATCCGGATATATCCGTTATCGCCATCCAGCATTTCATGAGAAACCGTCTGGATCTCCACATCCCGGATCTCCACTTTGATATCCCGGGTTTTCTCTTCGTTCTCCCGCTGTATGGTCAGCATTACGGAATCTTTCTCGCTGTCACGGACCATGGATGCGATATCAGAAGTTTCTTTTTCTGTGACATCGGTTCCATCTACCGCTTTGATCACATCTCCTGTTTTCAGCCCTGCCTGTTCTCCCGGTCCTCCTTCATAAAGCTGTACAACCTTTGCCCCTCCGGCATCATCTTTCTGAAGGACTGCGCCGATTCCCACATAGGAACCTTCATTGGAAGTATTCAGCTCTTTATACTGTTCTGCCGTATAATAAGTGGAGTATGGATCCTTCAGTCCGGCGAGCAGGCCTGCGTAAAGCCCCTCCCTCAGGCTGCTCTCGTCTTTCTCATCCAGATATTCTGTATCGATCAGATTTTCCAGATAGTTCAGTTTCTGGACAGTCCTCACATCGGACAGTGCACTGCCTTTGGGAAACAGCACTTTCTGATAGCTTACAAAACCAGCTCCTGTCACAACAAGGGTAGCCGCCACTCCAATGGCTACGCCTTTTTTGAATTCTTTATTTTTCATGTCTTTCCTCTTTCTTTATATACCGAAAACGGCTGCCGGTTTTCCGACAGCCGCTGCTATAAATTATTTGATTATACTCTGAGATGTTTTCTTGTTGTGAAGAAGCTTCCCAGAAG
>CAVEKJ010000183.1:0-4638 GCA_963616205.1 Prevotella sp. | reverse complement strand
AACATTATCTGGATGTGCTCACAGAGATCGAGGTCAATTCCAGCATTGTTTTTATGGAAAAAATGAGAGCAGCAGGATATCAGCCGGAAGAACTGGACGAGAACCTGATCCATATGATAGCAAGCAGTATGTTTAACGGTATGTTCGAAACCGTCCGTCACGATATGCCCAGGGAAAAAGCCATTTCTTATATGAACAGCCTGCGGGAATTTTATTCTGCCGGATGGCTTCGTCTGCTGGGAATCGACAGATAAAGGAAAAACAGTACGGCGTATCGGAAATTTCTGCTTTATTATCAGATATTTGATGAAAAGGAGTTGATACATATGGAAAAAAAGAAAGAACCCTCCCCGATATCGGTAGTATGGGGCTGGGCAGAAAAATATCACAGTAAGTTTTATGGCTCCGTGTTCCTGGCTGTACTTGGTGTGGCAGGAACCATGCTGGCTTATTTCAGTATTGCGGCAATGATCCGCATCTTTCTGGAAGAGGGAGACTTCAGTCAGTGCCTTCCATGGTGCGAACTTCTTCTGATCGGATATCTTGTGAAGTCCATAGGTTCCGCATGGTCCACATCCATGTCACACACCGCAACGTATTACACATTACGAGATATCCGCAAAAAGATGCTCTCCAAGCTTTCCCGAGTGCCTATGGGCACGATCCTCAATATGCCCTCCGGCCAGTATAAGACAACCATCGTAGACCGTGTGGAAGGAATGGAGCCTACCCTGGCCCATCTGATCCCGGAGATGACGGCAAACCTTCTGGTTCCGGTTGCCATTGCAGTATATATTTTTATCCTGGACTGGAGAATGGGATTTGCTGCTCTTGTCACAACCGTGGTCGGTATGGCCATTATGAGCCTCAGCGGAAAAACCTATGCAGTACGCTGGGAAGGCGCGGTTGCAGTAGGAAAACGTATGGCAAATGCCATTATCGAGTATGCTGGCGGGATCCAGGTAGTAAAAGCTTTCAGCCAGTCGGCAGGCTCCTCCAGAAAATATTCCGGAGCAGTGGAAGAGAACGCACAGTACTATGTGGACTGGATGAGCGATAACCAGAAATATATGTCTACCATGCAGACATGGACACCGTCCGTATTGATCACTGTGCTGCCAGCAGGACTTTTTCTCTGGTCTCACGGCAGCCTTACCTCTGCAGACTTTTTTACGATCATCGTATTGTCCATGGAGATGTTTTGAAAGCACTCTCCATGCAGGGAAAGTCCGGTCGAACATCACACTGGCACTTGCCATATCCGCACAGGCAATCAACCAGTCCTGTACCCATGCCAAAAAGACGGAAATCGGGGACAACCCGGCATTTACATTTCGCACCTTTCTACTTCACCTCGGACTGATCGGGGACGAGTATAAAAATGTGCGAAAACATCTTCTTGCCAATCTGGACGGCGATAAAGCATGGCGGTATGACAAAAGTACCTATGCCTGTCTGCAGAATCCAAGACGGACAGAAGATGCAAGATAACAGAATAACGAGAACAGACAGGCCGGGTGGAAACATCCGGCTGTTCTTATGCAAAATAAAGAAAAAGAAGAAAGAGGTAGAAAACATGAAGAGTAAATATCGATTCAGGCGAATCCTTTCGGGGGTGATGGCGGCAGTCACCATCTTGTCCACAGTCATTTCACCGCTGACTGTATATGCTTCGGAAGAACCGAAAGTATCCGAACCGCCAGCGTATGAATCTGTAAAGAATCTGTTGGATGAAAATGAAGTGGTAAAAGCAACCGATCTGGAGTTGGAGGTCGGACAGGAGTTTGATGTTTCCAGTGACCGCACCAATCTGGAAATTAAGGATGAAAGCAAAGTCAAGGTGACATTCCAGAAAGCAGAGAATGCTGCAGGGGAAAGCTTCAGCATGGAAGATGACGTGACCAAAGTGGAGATCAGCAAGACAGACATTACCGGAGACAACGAGATCGAAGGAGCCAAACTGACCATCACAGATGAGAATGGAAAGGTTGTCGAGAGCTGGACTTCCGAAAAAGAGCCGCACTATATCGAAAAACTTCCGATCGGTAAATACACCCTGAAAGAAGAACAGGCTCCAAACGGTTATGTTGTTGCGGAAGAGATCACCTTCGAGGTGACAGACACCGCAGAGATCCAGAAGGTAGCCATGAAAGATGATACCGCAAAGGGACGTCTGATCATTGAGAAAACGGACAAGGATACCAGAGCTGCACTGAAAGGTGCGGAATTTGAACTGAGGGATGCCGATGGCAAAGTGGTAGAAACCTTGACCACTGATGAAAACGACCATGCAACCAGCGGACTGCTTGCAATCGGAACTTATAAGGACGGCAAATTTGACAAAGCAGCCACTTATTATCTGGTTGAGATCAAAGCACCGGAAGGATATCAGCTGGATGAGGCCAAGCATGAAGTGACCTTTACCTATGTAGATGACAAAACCCCAGTAATCGAAGGTATCCAGAAAGTGACCAATGAGAAACTGCCGGAGGATACCCCGGTTGTCAGCAACCCGAAAACAGGTGATGATACCAACCTCTGGATTCCGGCCCTGTGCCTGATTCTTTCCGCAGGCGGTCTGATCGGTATGGGTGTGGCATTCAGAAGAAAGAGGAAAAAATGGGGCAGATAGGCTGAAACAATTATATTTTGCGTATGGAAGCAACATGGATCTGGACCAGATGGCATATCGGTGCCCAAAGGCGGAGGTGGCAGAAACCGTCCGCCTGGATGGGTATCGGCTGACCTTTGCAGGTGCAGGGAGCGGCCTTGCCACCATCTTCCCGGAAGAGGGAAGTCATGTGGATGGCGTCCTCTGGTCACTGACCGGGGACTGCGAAAAGAGCCTGGATCTTTATGAAGGCTATCCTGATTTTTACGATAAGCAGGAAATCACCGTAAAGAACAAAGGTGGGAAAGAGATCAAAGCCATTGTCTATATCATGACAAAAGACTATATGCAGAACTCTAATCCGCCCGGACGGTCGTACCTGACCGGGATCTTAAAGGGCTGCAGACAGAACCAGATTCCGACAGAGCCGATCCTGAAAGCAGCGAGGAAACCGCCTGTGCCGGGACAGACACAGAAGAGTCAGCCAAAGAAGCAGAGGAAAGCCGGCCCGGAACGATGAAAATCGTGAAAAAACTTTTTCAAACGGTATGCCTTGCAGCCTTTTTCTTAAGTGCCGGGTTTCTGATTTACCACATGGTATATCTCCCAATGGAGAACAAAAAGCTGGTGGTAGAGCTGAAAGGGAATTTCCCGGAGCCGGAAGCTCCGGGAGCCTCAGGCTCTGAAAAGAAAGACCAACTAGCTGGAAGAAAATGCCCGGTGGCTGCGGTAGACCTTGTTTATCTTCGGGAACAATACCCGGATGTGCAGGGATGGCTGACCATACCGGATACCGGGATTGATTACCCGGTGCTTCAGTCCGAACAGGAAAATGGGGAATTTTATTTGAAACGGAATTACAAAAAGGAATATGACATCAACGGAAGCCTGTTTTTACAGACAGACTGCAAAGTGTCCGAAAGTCGAAATCTCATCATTTACGGTCACAACATGAACAGCGGAGCGATGTTCGGAAACCTGGACTTATATGCAGATGAAACGTATTATCAGGAGCATCCCTTTGCTTATCTTCAGACAGAGGATGGCATTCAGGAATACCGAATTGTCACGGCACAAAAAGCAGACCGGGACCTGTTCCCGTTCCAGCAGCAGCTCCCAGATGCGGTGGCCGTGCAGGAATACTTAAAAGTAGCCAAGCAGAGGGAAGTGTTCGAAACGGGGGATGATTACCTGAAGGGTATATGTGATAAGGTCTTAACGCTCATATCGTGTTCGTATGAATGGAGCGGTGCCAGGAACATCGTCCTGGCCGTGCCCGTTTCTGGGGCATTTTGGAGCCAGAAGTGTTTGTAAGTACCCCAAAAGTGCAGAAAATGAGACAAATAATGACCGTGCGGAACGGGAAGTGTTCAAAACAAGGGGATTATATGAGGTTAGGTGTTGGGAGTATTCAGGGGGAAAAGTGTTCCAGAATGGAAACTCTAACCATACTCTACGGTCTATCTGCCAATACTCTGACGGAAAAAGTGTCTGAAAGTCCCCAAAAAGTGCAGAATGTGAGACAAGCTCGGCAAGTAAAGAAAGTGAAAGTCCGGTGAAATATTTTATCAAAATGTTGTTGAAGCAGTGTCCGAAAAGGAATATAATGGGGATATTCATTCAAAGGAGATAGATATGATTCCAGAAGCACAAGAATATTATAACATTGCTGCATGGCAGAAGAATAAGGTAGAGTATAACCGAATATCAAAATTTAATTCCAACAAACGCCGTCAGATTCTGCATGGACAAATCTGGTTTTGTGATATGGGATATAACATCGGAACAGAAAAAAACAAGATGCGTCCGGTTCTGGTCATGTCCAATAACAAAATCAACACTTCGGAAAAAATAGTGGTTGTCTGCATTACAGATGCAAAGGGAAAGGTAAATTCAAATAATCTTCCAGCACAGGATTCCTGGTTTCTGCTTTATTCCTCTACACAGGATGAAGTCAAAATGGTTGTTCCAGGCAGAACGGTACCAGCACAAATGCATACATACGATTTTTTAGACAAAGACAGTAT
>CAVEKJ010000182.1:3541-4694 GCA_963616205.1 Prevotella sp. | reverse complement strand
GTGTTCTTTATGACACCTGGGCTTGCGTTTTTTTACGGAGGACTTGTCCGCAGAAAAAATGTGGTGAATACTATGATGGCCTGCGGTGCTATCATGGGCCTGTCCGTTGTGATGTGGACATTGTTTGGTTATTCGCTGGCATTTGGAGGAAACCATGGTGGAATTATCGGAGACTTTCGCTGGTTTGCTCTGAACGGTGTTGGCTGGGAGCCGGGACCTTATGCGGATACGATCCCACATCTGGTATTTGTGGCGTTCCAGATGATGTTTGCCATGATCACACCGGCGTTGATCACCGGTGCGGTGGTTGGAAGAATGCGTTTTAAAGCACTGTTTTTATTTGTTGCAATCTGGTCTGTGATCGTGTATTATCCAATGGCACATATGGTCTGGGGAGATGGAGGATTTCTGGCTGCTATCGGTTCTGTAGATTTTGCAGGTGGAAATGTAGTACATATCAGTTCTGGTGTCAGCGCACTGGTTCTTGCTATTTATCTGGGACAGAGACGTGGCTACGCAAAAGCAACCTATCGTACTCACAGCATTCCCTTTGTATTCCTTGGTGCAGCCATGCTGTGGTTTGGATGGTTTGGTTTTAACGCAGGAAGCGCCCTGAAGGCAGATGGCCTTGCAGCACATGCATTTATGACCAGCAGTATTTCTTCTGCCTGTGCGCTGCTGACATGGATGTTGATCGAGGTGATCCGGGAGGGAAAACCAACTCTGGTCGGTGCGTCTACAGGTCTTGTGATCGGTCTGGTAGCGATCACACCGGGAGCAGGTTTTGTGCCGGTATGGGCATCCTTTATCATTGGAATCCTGGTAAGCCCGATCTGTTACTTTACGGTGATCCTTCTGAAACAGAAGATGAAGATCGACGATGCACTGGATGCTTTTGGCTGCCATGGTATCGGCGGTATCTGGGGAGGAATCGCAACAGGACTTTTCGGAAAATCTTCCATCAACTCTGTTGCAAAATGGGATGGCTTGGTATTCGGAGATTACCGGCTGTTTCTGGCACAGGTGTTAAGTATTGTGATTACCATTGCAGTTGCTATTGTAGGAACACTGATCTGTATTGGAATCGTGCGGATCTTTACACCCCTTCGTGTAGATCCAAAGGAAGAACTGGTTGGTCTGGATGCATCCCAGC
>CAVEKJ010000182.1:0-3531 GCA_963616205.1 Prevotella sp. | reverse complement strand
GAGAGAATGCATATCCGTCATTCAATGGATTTGACTGATAAGAGGATTTTTCCTGGCAATGATCGTGTGAAAATGGAGGAAATCGTATGCTTATTAAAATAGAAGCAATTGTAAGAGAAGAAAAAATGGAAGACGTCAAAGCGGCGTTAAATGAGATTCAGGTAAACGGTTTTACCGTAACCCAGATCATGGGATGTGGAACTCAGCGTGGCTATACGGAATATGTCCGTGGTTCCAAGATCGATGTATTTCTGAAACCAAAGATCAAATTTGAGATCGTGGTATCATCAGAAGACTGGGAGATCAAAGTCATCGATGCCGTTCAGAAAGCAGCCTTTACCGGTGACCCCGGCGACGGCAAGATCTTCAGCTACGAGATCCGCAACGCCGTCCGCATCCGTACCGGCGAAACCGGATACGATGCGCTGCAGTCGGAATTCCTGTAAAATGTTTCTGTAACATATGTTATATAAAAGCCCTTCGGGAAATCAGAACCAGGAGAATATCAGAAGATATGATCTTGAGATTTTTCGGAGGGCTTTTTATCGCAAATTTAACAATAGCCTTACTTTGATTTGATGAAAAATATCATGTGTCCGGTATAATATATAAGATGTACACGAAAACTAATACTATATAGGGAAAACATGTCAAAAAAGAAAGCAAAGAAGATTAGAAAAGATCAAAATCCAAAGCAGAATTCACCGGAACCAGAACTTCAGAAACTGGCATCAGAAAAAATATCTGCCATCGCAGGCTACATCGAAGACCCGGATTACCGTCTCCGCTGTAAGGCAGCCATTGACATCCTGATGGCAAAACTGAAAATGATCAATGCAGAAATTTCCGGGCAGAAAAAACGCACCGTGATCAGTCAGACCACCAGCCGGATCAAAAGTGCGGAAAGTATTTACGCAAAACTTCTGAAAAAAGGCCTGGAACCGGATTTTGAGACGGCCAGAAAAAATCTGAAAGATCTCATTGGTATCCGTGTAGTCTGTCCTTTTGAGGATGAGCTTTACCAGGTAGCAGAATTTTTGGAAATGCAGAAAGATATCGAGATCGTCCGGATCAAAGATTATATCAAAAATCCAAAGAAAAACGGCTACAAAAGCCTTCATCTGATCGTAAAAGTACCGATCTATTCAACAGAAGGCGAACAGAAAGAACTGGTGGAAATACAGCTTCGGACCATTGCAATGGATTACTGGTCTGTGTTAGAATATGAATTGTATTATAAAAAAAGAGACAATGCGGAAATTGAAACAGAATTAAAAAAATATGCAGAAGAAATTGCAAATCTGGATTACAGAATGCTGAAATTACGAAATAAGATCGAGAAGATCTGAAATATTATCCGCATCAGACAGGGAGGAATTTATGGAAACATTACGATCCAAAAAAGGATTTATCTGTGATATGGACGGTGTTATCTACCATGGAAACAAACTTCTTGACGGAGTAAAGGAATTTGTAGAATGGCTTCAGAGGGAAGATAAAAGATTTCTCTTCCTTACGAACGCAAGCAGCCGTTCTCCAAGAGAACTTCATGAAAAACTTCTCCGCATGGGACTGGATGTTGGAGAAGAGCATTTTTATACCAGCGCTCTTGCAACTGCCAAGTTCCTGCAGAGCCAGGCCCCGGGATGCAGCGCTTATGTAATCGGAGACCATGGACTTTACAATGCTCTGTATGATGCAGGAATCACCATCGATGATGTTTCCCCGGACTACGTAGTTGTAGGTGAGACGACCACATACGGATATGAGCACATCTTACGAGCCATGAACCTGGTAAACAAAGGTGCCAAGCTCATCGCAACAAACACAGATATCACAGGCCCCATCGAAGGCGGCATCGCACCGGCCTGCCGTGCATTTGTGGCACCGATTGAAGCCACCACAGGCAAGCAGGCATACTACGTCGGCAAACCAAATCCTCTGATGATGCGTACCGGACTTCGTATCCTGGGCGTGCACTCTAACGAAGCAGTCATGATCGGTGACCGTATGGATACGGATGTGATCGCTGGTATTGAGACAGGTCTTGACACAGCTCTTGTACTTTCCGGTGTATCCACAAGAGAAACCGTAGATAGATTTCCGTACAGACCGAGACTGATCCTGAATGGAGTTGGAGATATTCCGGTGCTGGAGAAATAACCGATGTTTACGCATGAGATTATAAATTAGAATTCATAAAACAGAAAACGGAGAATTCCCGAAAAAAGAATTTCAGGAATTCTCCGTTTTTTGTTTGCCTCATTTAAGTCAGAGTTGTATTTTAACTGCAAAGATGACACTTCTCACATGCAGACGGAGTAGCCGCACATCCGCCAAGAGCAGTCTCGCGAAGCTCAGCAGGAAGCTTTTTCCCCACGGTATACATGGTATCGATCATCTCGTCCAGAGGGATAAACTGTGTGATACCTGCCAGAGACATTTCAGCCGCAATGAGGGCATTGGAAACACCGGCCGCATTACGGTTCTGGCATGGATATTCCACCAGGCCGCCTACCGGGTCGCATACCAGCCCCAGCATGTTCATGAGAACGGTGGAAGCTGCATAAGTACACTGCAGTGGCGTGCCGTCAAAAAGTTCTACCGCAGCGGAAGCTGCCATTGCGGAAGCAATTCCAACCTCGGCCTGGCATCCGCCAACCGCACCGGCGACCGTTGCATTCCGCATGGCAAGATAGCCGATGGCACCTGCATTAAAAAGAGCCTGGCGGATTTTTTCATCAGAAAAGCCGTAGACCTCCTGAAGGGCAAGCATCAGACCGGGAACGATCCCCGCACTGCCGGCAGTGGGAGATGCTACAATAAGTCCCATGGAAGCGTTTGTCTCCAGAGTAGCCATAGCGTAAGTGATACTAAGACTAAGGACATTTCCGCAGAGGCTTTTTCCCTGAAACTGAAATTCATAGAGCTTCCGGGATTCGCCGCCGATAAGGCCGCCCATGGACTTTACCGGATTATTGATCGGGGAAAAAGCGGCGTCCTTCATGATCTCCAGAACTCTGTCCATGCGCTGGTCTACAATTTCAGCAGTCGTTTCACCGAGAATGATCTCACGCTGGCGCATCACCTCAGAAATTGGGAGATTTTTTTCCTGGCAGAGAGCAAGGAGTTCTTTTGCGTTTTTAAAATCCATAAATCATTCCTCACTTTCTCTACATCTGAACAACCATGACGTCATGGATGTTAGGATTCTGATGAATGCTTTCTACGATATCTTCCGGCAGATGGCCATCGGATTCCACGATGGTATAGGCCGTAGTTCCTTTGGATTCCCGGAAAAGGCGCATGAAAGCAATATTGATATTCCGTTCACTTAAGCAGCTGGTGATGTAAGCCACAACACCAGGAGTATCCTGATGGACCACGATGATGGCGCTGTATTCGCCTGTGAAATCTACCTTTACATGGTTGATCTCCACGATACGGACCTTGCCGCCGCCCAGGGATTCGCCCCGGACAGTCATTTCCTGCCCCTGCTCATTGATCATATGGATATCTACGGTATTGGGA